>QNZQ01000157.1 GCA_003972985.1 Gammaproteobacteria bacterium
CTGCCTGTTCACCACCTGCTGAATCACGCTCAGGCGATCTATCGCTTTTTGGGTCATCGCAATGGTCTCCTCTGTCACCGCCCCTCCCGAAATCAAAAGGGGTCATTTTAGAATTGGACAAAGGGGACATTACAGCTTTGGGCTAACATCCCGCTCTAGATCGAGTTGCACTTACGAGTTGAATCCAAGTAGTATTGACCCATAAGCGGCGGGCAACTATATTCCCATGCCATGAGCAGTAAAGACACTTCTCCGCCGCTTCAGGCGCTGGGCGCCCTCGAGCAGCAGGTTTCCGCGCTCCTCGAGACCTGTGCCTACCTGAAGGAGGAGAACCGCCTACTGCGCGCCCAGCAGGAGCGGCTGCAGGAGGAACAGGCTGCACTCATGGAGAAGAACCAGACGGCACGCTCGCGCGTGGACGCCATCATCAGCCGGCTCAAGTCGCTCGAGGCCAACACATGAGCCGCGCGCCCAAGACGGTAACCGTCACCATCCTCGACAAGGAGTACCGCATCGCCTGCCAGCCGGGCGAAGAGGAAGCGGTGCTCGCCTCTGCTCTGCACCTGGACGAGCGCATGCGCGAGATCCGCCAGACGGGCAAGATCATCGGCACTGAACGCATCGCCGTCATGGTGGCGCTGAACATGGCCCATGAACTGCTAACCCTGCAGGAGGACCACAGTGAAACCGACGCTACGCTGGAGCGTCGCATGCGGCAACTGCAGGAGCAGGTGGAAGTTGCCCTGAGTCAATTCAATCAGCTGGAACTTTGAAAGGAATCGGAGTAGCCTTTGTTTCGAAGGCATCCTCTGCGGTGTTCGTGAACCGGCTTCGTTATCCCTTGAGCCTATGTATTATCGACAGGGATCCGAAACCACTGTAGTGGTGTGCATGTCCGCCCCGAGCGGAAAGCCTGATCTGCAGTCACGGTTCCCACTTGAACCTCACGGTTCAAGGTCACAAACCGGAAACGGCACAGGCGGAGGATGTCTTCCTTCATTCCCGTTTCCTCCATGAATCCTTCCCTTCCTTCCCGCGCCGAGCTGCGCCGGCAACGTCGCAGGCTGTCCGATGCCGAGCGCCGCGGAGCTGCGGAGAAAGCCGCATCACTTGCGGCTTCCCTGCACCGCTTTCGTTACGGTGAGCGCATCGCCTTCTACCTGGCAGCCGATGGAGAGCTCGACCCGATGCCCCTGATGCAGCGAGCCATCGACATGGGGAAACAGTGCTACCTGCCGGTGTTGCATCCCCTTGGGCACAAGCGCCTCTGGTTCGCGCGCTGGCAGCCGGGCGCGGCCATGCAGCCCAACCGCTACGGTATTCCCGAGCCGCTCTGGGATCGCTCGACACTCATCGATTCGCGGGCGCTCGATCTCATCTTCATGCCGCTGGTCGCCTTCGATGAACGGTGCAACCGCATGGGCATGGGCGCCGGTTACTACGACCGGACACTGGCCTGGCGCCTGCAGCACCGCTACTGGAAGGGACCAGGGCTCGCCGGTTATGCCTATGCGCTGCAACAGGTGACCTCATTGAAGACACAGCCATGGGATGTGCCCATGGACATGGTGATCACCGAAAAGGGGTGCCACCTCTGCCGCAGGTGAACGAAGAAGCAAGGGGCGCACAGGCCTTTAACCTTGTATTTACTGGTATTTCATGGACAGTTGTTTATACTCTTGACAACAGCTTCAATGGCTTACCGTTCCAGTCAAAGGGGGATCCAATGGTAAAGAAGACCACCAAGAAGAAAGCAGCAAAACCAAGCAAGAAGGTTGCGAAGAAGGCGGCCAAGAAGAAAGTGGCAAAGAAGATTGCCAAGAAGAAGGTAGTGAAAAAAGCGGCCAAGAAAAAGGTTGCAAAGAAGAAAGTCGCAAAGAAAGCAGTAAAGAAGAAGGTGGCGAAGAAGAAGGTTACAAAGAAAAAGGCCGCCAAGAAGGCAGTGAAAAAGAAGGTGGCGAAGAAGACCTCAAAGAAGAAGCCGGCAAAGAAAGCGGTAAAGAAGAAGACAGCGAAAAAGAAGACAGCGAAGAAAAAAGTAGCCAGAAAAAAGACGATAAAGAAAAAGAAGTGATTTCCCGAACTGCCTGACAGGGAGCGTTAGGCACTCCATTCCAGGCAGGCGCCAGCGACCTGTTGTGCCTGCCTTTCATGATCCTTCCTGCAGAAGCGTGGTAAAAACCGCACGCTGCAATCATCCGGCTCCGGCAAAGAGCCTGTAGGCCGGGTTGTCCGTTTCCTCGTGGTAGCGATAGCCCAGTTCCTTGAGGTAGGCACGAAACTCGCCGAGCTCTCCGTGTTCCAGCTGAATACCCACCAGCACACGTCCATAGGCAGAGCCGTGGTTCCGGTAGTGGAACAGGCTGATGTTCCAGCCACGGCTGAGTCCTGACAGGAAGTTCAGCAATGCACCGGGGCGTTCCGGAAAGACGAAGCGGAACAGCTGTTCGTTGTGCACCTGGGGGGCATGTCCGCCCACCATGTACCGGATGTGCAGCTTGGCCGTCTCGTTGTCCGTCAGGTCCACCACGGGGAATCCCTTCTGTTCCAGCTTCTGCTTCAGGCTCTCCTTCTCCTCGTTGCCGCCCGAGAGCTCGACACCGCAGAAGACGTGGGCCCTGCTGGGGTCGGCGTAGCGGTAGTTGAACTCGGTGATGTTGCGCTTGCCGAGCACCTTGCAGAAGGCGAGAAAACTGCCGGGCCGTTCGGGGATTTCAACGGCGAACAGGGCTTCGCGCTGCTCGCCCAACTCGGCGCGTTCCGCCACGTGGCGCAAGCGGTCGAAGTTGATGTTTGCACCGCTGAGGACGGCCACCAGGTTCTGTTCTTCCAGTGAGTGCTCCTGCGCGTGTTTCTTGATGCCGGCAACGGCCAGGGCCCCAGCCGGTTCGGCAACGCTGCGGGTGTCGTCGTAGATGTCCTTGATGGCGGCGCAGATCTCATCCGTGCTCACCAGCACGGTGTCGTCCACGTACTTGCGCGCCAGCTTGAAGGTTTCCTTGCCGATCTGTTTCACCGCCACGCCGTCGGCGAAGAGGCCGATCTGCTTCAGGGTTACCCGGCGCCCGGATTCGAGCGCCCGGTGCAGCGTAGGGGTATCCTCGGGTTCCACCGAGATCACCCTGATCTCCGGGCGCACCCGCTTGATGTAGGCGGCCATTCCGGCAATGAGCCCGCCACCGCCCACGGGAACGTAGATGGCATCGATGGGGTCCTCGTGCTGGCGCAGCACCTCCATGGCAATGGTGCCCTGCCCTGCGATGACATCCGGATCGTCGAAGGGGTGAACGAAGGTGAGCTCTTTCTCCCTGGCCAGTTCCAGCGCGTGCTCGTATGCATCGTCATAGGAGTCGCCGTGGAGCGCGATGCGCGCCCCCAGGCTGCGCACGGTCTGTACCTTGATGGGCGGCGTGGTGGTGGGCATGACGATGAGCGCAGCCACGCCGAGCCGTTTTCCGGCCAGCGCCACGCCCTGGGCATGGTTCCCCGCCGAGGCAGCAATGACCCCTCTTTCGCGAGCTTCTGCCGAAAGGTTGTAGATCTTGTTGTAGGCGCCGCGCAGCTTGAAAGAGAAGACGCTCTGCATGTCCTCGCGCTTGAGCCAGATGGCGGCCTTGTAGCGCTTCGACAGCCGCTCGGCCCGTTCCAGCGGCGTTTCGCTGGCCACGTCATAGACGCGGGCGCGCAGTATTCTTTCCAGGTAATCGTTGGCCATGCGGGTATTCAGTAGGTGATTGTATGCCGATTAAGAACCAGCGGCCCTACCCTGTCAATGCGCTTTCATAAAAGGGGTCAGCCTGCTTGTGTCGCCGACAGGGCAGGTGGTAACTTAGCGCCATCGAACAACATGGAGAAACGAAGATGAACGCGGATGAACTCAAGCGACAGGCAGCGGAAGCGGCGCTGGAATACCTTCCTGACAGCGGCGTGCTGGGCATCGGTACCGGTTCCACGGTGAACCATTTCATCGATCTGCTGGCCGATGTGAAGGGACGCTACGAGGGTGCCGTTTCGAGTTCCGAGGCATCCACCGAAAGGCTGAAAAAGATCGGCATGCCCGTGTTCGACCTGAACTCGGTGGGCGACCTGGAGATCTATGTCGATGGTGCCGACGAATCCAACCACTACCTGCACCTGATCAAGGGTGGCGGCGGTGCCCTCACCCGGGAGAAGATCATTGCCGCCGCGAGCAAGAAGTTCGTCTGCATCGCCGATGAATCCAAGCTGGTGGATATCCTCGGCGCCTTCCCGCTGCCGGTGGAAGTGATTCCCATGGCGCGCAGCTACGTGGCGCGCCAGCTGGTCAAGCTCGGCGGCACGCCGGTGTGGCGGGAAAACTTCATCACCGACAACGGCAACATCATTCTAGATGTTCACAACATGGAGATCGCCGAGCCGGTGAAGCTCGAAACCGAGATCAATCAGATCGCCGGCGTGGTGACCGTGGGCATCTTCGGCTATCGTCCCGCCGACGTGCTGATCCTGGGTACGGAATCAGGCCCGCGTACCATCGTTCCCTGAAGGCCGGGACAGCTTCATCGAAATCTGTTCCCGCAACTTGCGCAGCTCCGGTTTCCCCGGAGCCTGTTCAATGGCCTTGTCGATCCAGTTCATGGCCAACTGCGGTTCACCGAGTTGCAGATGGATTCTCGCCAGGTGCATGCGGCTGAAGGGGTTGTCGGGAGCGCGTTGCAGTGCTTCCCGTGCAGCACCCCTCGCCTCTTCCAGCCTGCCCGCCCGGAACAGGTACCAGGTCAATCGTGGCCAGAGATTCTTGCGCTCCGGTGATTCGGCCAGCAGCTCGCCCAGGATATCGGCTGCGGCCTCGAACTGTTCCTGTTTTGCCAATATCTCGGCGAGCTTGATGCGGGCGGCAAGAAAGGCCGGGTAGGCTGTGACAAGTTCTTCGAGCAGTGGCAATGCAGTGCCGGCACCCCTTGTCAGCAGGGAGAGTTCTGCATGGAACAGCGCCAGGGGCGGGTTGCCTGGATCGAGTGCAAGCGCTTCTGTGGCAAAGCTCAGGGCTTCTTCGTGCATTTCCGCAGCCTTGAGAATCTCCGCGTAACGATGCAGAAATGCCGGATTGTTGCGGTATCCTGGGAGCAGCTTCTCCAGTATCCCCAGGGCCTTTCGGGGTTTGCCTTCGGACAGGTAGCATTCGGCGAGCAGAAAGGAGATGAGCTCGCTTTCCCGGTGCTCTTCCCTGCAGTCGGGTGATTCCTGGTGTCCTGCTTCGGCCACTAGGTTCTCGAACAGGCAGGCCTCGTCGGGCCTCAACTTCAGCTGCCGAAGGACCCTGCCAGCTGATCCGGGGGCTTTTCCCGCGACCCGGGCAGAGAGCTGTGATACCCAGTTGAACCTGTCGTAAGGCGTAAGCGGAACCCTGCCCTCCAGGATCTGGCTGTCGATGACAAAGGGTGTGAGCTGGGATGGTATGCAGTCCGCCTGGGGCACCTGTTGCAGGATCAGCGTGGTGTGACACTGGCGCCATTCGTTGATTTGAACCTGGGTTATGGCGTCCGCCAGCCGGTTTTCGGCGCCGAGTAGCCACATGCTTTCAGGTTCTTCGGAAAACAGCACGTTGTGGAGCCCGCTGCCATCCAGCCCCGCGAATTGACGGGCTCCGTAATAGAGTGACAGCTGCTGCTGGATGCTTAGGTACTGGGGATGGACGACCCTGTACCCTTTTTCCCGGAAACGACTTTCGAGGGCCATCTCGTTGGCCGCTTTCCGCATCGAATCGGGTAGCAGCCTCCGGGACAGGTAGAGCTTCCGGTGCCCGGAAGTCGCTGGCATGAGCGTCCTGGCGCGGTGGGCCATCCGTGGGTAGAGTTCGAGGACCTCCGGGCTCATGCCGCGCGCAAGGACCGCCTGTTGGGAAGGCACCAGGAGTTCGTCGACACTGACCGGCTCCATAACGAAGTGCAGCCTGTGCAGGGGTAGCCCCAGCAAGGAAAAAAAGCCCAGATAATCGCGCCTTGCTTCAGGACGGGGGGCGTGCAGATGAAACAGGTACCCATCGACGCTGCCGCTTTCCTCCAGGGCCCAGCAGCGGGAGAAGCTTTCCAGGATGAAGTGCCCGTAGTGGTTGAAGAACCAGCCGAGATAGAGATAACGGCCCCTCAGTCTCGGAAGAGTTGATGAGGGATTTAGCTGTTGTGGGGTCGGTGCCGTGAGGTTCCTTCTGCGGCGCAGGTGGCGGGCGCTTTCGATGTAGCGGCCTTGTGCGTCGTAGATGCCGCCTTCCGCTTCCTCGGGGCCGAGATGGCGACCGGGTGTGAGAATCGCGTTTGGTACTGCAAGCAGTTCCTTCTCCGGCAAACGAAAGTCAGCGATTTCCGAATGCCACTCGTGGGTTTGCCAGGCATTGGCTGCGGATTCAGGGAGTATCCTGAGGAGGGGAGTCATGAATGGAACATAGCATGCGGCATAAAAAATGGGGAGGTGCGAAAGCACCTCCCCATTTCAGTATGGCTCTGACCCTGAACCAGGGTTTCAAACCATGGGATCAGCTCAAATCAGAACTTGTGGACCATGCCCATAGAGAAAGCGTCCTGCTCGCGAGCAAAAGCGCCAACCGTATTGAAGTTGCTGCCATTGAGCGCCATGTCACTGTTTGCGTAGATGACATAGGCCTTGGTACGCTTGCTGAAGTTGTGGTCCAGGCCGATAGCCCAGGTGCTGGTGGAATCATCCGAACCCGGCAGTCCATTGTCCTTGTATACGGGAATATCCTCATCCCAATCGGTGTTCATCCACATGGCCTTCAGGACGTTGTTGCCGAAGGTCCAGGAGCCGTTGATGGTGTAGACCTTGTAGTCGTTGGACTTGCCATTGGCCTTGGTGAAACCACCCAGGGTGCCGTCGACATCCGAGTAGACACCGCCGATGTGGAAGGCGCCGAAATCGAAGCCGGCACCGATACGCCAGTGGGATGCATCCGCACCACCAAACAGGTCGTCCAGGCTCTCATAGGCGCCGGACAGGAACAGGCCACCGTTGCTGTACATGGCTGCCAGAGAGTAGGCGCCGGCAAAATCACCCTGCTCTTTAACGACTTCATCATGGTCTGCGTCGGGGACGATGGCGCCGACCAGGGTCAGGCCGGCAAAAGAGGGAGAGACGTAGGCGATGGCATCGCTGGCACGGATATCGACGAAACCACCGGTGCCAAGGCCGCTACCTTGCAGGTTGTAGTCAGCGATGGTATCGACAAAGATATCCAGTTTGCCGGTGGACATCTTCATGGGAGTGTCGTGGCGACCGTAGAGGAAGGTACCCCAGCCGCCGGCCAGGCCGATGTAGGCATTACGGGTTGCGAAACCACCACCACCTTCGGCGATGTTGACACCGCTTTCAATTTTCCAGATAGCCTTCAGGCCGTTGCCCAGGTCCTCGGAACCCTTGAAGCCGATACGGGAAGCACGGCTGGTGACGTCCCACAGGCTGTCGTTGCTGCCGCTGAGATCGCGGTCGGCTTGGTCGGCGCTCAGGTAGTCGATGGAGGCGTGGATCTTGCCGTAGATGGTGACTTCGGCATTGGCTGCCTGGGCAGCCATGGGCAGCGCTGCGGCGACTGCCAGGGTAAGAAGCTTCTTCTTCATTTGAATACTCCGCTAAATCAATTCAGGTTAAAAACGTGTCTAAGCAGGAGCAATGATAGTGGTTTATTTACAATAAAGCAACAGCTTTTTGTAAAAAAATCACAACGTGAGGCGATGGTTGTAAAAATGATACAGTTTTTCGGGTGAAACGGGGGGTTGGCCGTGGTTTTGACGCCTGATAGGGTATTGAGGAGCAGGTGGTCTTGTGGTGAAAGACGCGAGGGGGGACGAAATGCAGCGAAAAAACCGCCGGGAAACAGGCTTCCCAGCGGTTTCGACAGAAGGCGAATCAGCGCTTGGAGTACTGGGGGCGCTTGCGGGCCTTGTGCAGGCCGACCTTCTTGCGTTCGACCATGCGGGCGTCGCGGGTGAGGAAACCGGCCTGGCGCAGTACGCCCCTGAGGGATTCGTCGTATTCGAGGAGGGCGCGGGCGATGCCGTGGCGGATGGCGCCGGCCTGGCCCGTGGTGCCGCCGCCGGCGACGGTAACGGTGGCGCTCACCTTGTCCAGCATCTCGGTGGTCTCAAGGGGCTGACGCACGATCATGCGTGCGGTCTCGCGACCGAAGAACTTGTCCAGCGGGCGGCCATTGACCGTGATGCTGCCATCACCGGGAGCCAGGAATACCCGGGCAGTGGAGGTCTTGCGCCGCCCGGTACCGTAATTTTGTTGCTGTGCCATTTGATAAGGATTCCGTTTCAGCGATTTCAGATGTCGAGGGGCTTGGGCTGCTGTGCCTGGTGGGGATGCTCCGGTCCTGCATAGACCTTGAGCTTGCGGAACATGGCGCGTCCCAGCGGATTGCGCGGCAGCATGCCCTTGACGGCATTCTGCAGCACCCGCTCGGGTGCCTTTTCCAGCAGTTTTCCGAGGCTGATGGACTTGAGGTTACCCACGTAACCGGTATGGTGGTGGTACATCTTGTCCTGCAGCTTGTTGCCGGTGACGCGGAGCTTTTCCGCGTTGACCACCACGATGTAGTCGCCGGTGTCCACGTGGGGCGTATAGATGGGCTTGTGCTTGCCCTTGAGGCGACGTGCAATCTCGCTGGCCATGCGGCCCAGCGTCTTGCCTTCTGCATCGATGATGTACCAGTCCCGGCGTACTTCAGCCGGCTTTGCGCTTACCGTTGTCATGAGTCTCGTTCCCACAGATAGCGAAGCTTCGCCATGTTCCACGAAAGGGCGCGAATATTACCCAACTCGCGGACGACTTACAACCCCTGGAATATACAAAGGGCAAAAAAAAGCGCGGCAGGGGGTGCCGCGCTCAATAATAACCACCAAAGGAGGATGGTGTGTACTGATTTTCCAGAGTAGGGGGAGGAGGAGAGGAAAATCAGTACATGAGCATTCTCTAATATTAGCCCTTCCTTGTCAACTTTTTTATTGATCATATGGGCCAGGCCCTCAGCAAGACGTCATCTTAAACTGCATGTTATTGATAAAGTGGGGCGGGCACCGCCCAAGTTGGACGGCGGCGGCTTGTTCTGCCCCTGCCGCATAATCCCGGTTCATCCACTATATATAATCTAAGGTGATCGGGTACGAGACTCAGCTGATCGTCGGGCCTGCTGAGCTTTGTAACCAATCACCTATTTACAAGGCAAACAGGGGTGTGCCGAACAACCAGCCGATACCGTCCACCACCAGCACGAACCCCAGTCCGATGAGCACGGTGACCAGCGCCCGGCTTCCCCAGCGGGTGACGAAGTCGTTCAGGGAATTGAACAGCCGGGCCGCCCGGTCCCCGAGCGTCAGATGAAGGACCAGGAAGCTGGCCAGCGGCAGGAGAAACACCAGGTTGTAGAAGAGGAGGGCGCCGAGCATGCCGCCCGGTGACAGGTCGACCTTTAGGATCTGGGTGATGGCGGCGAAGTAGGGCAGGGCGCCCCACATGCCCGACAGGTTGATGAGCGCGGCCAGCAGGAAGGCCTGGGATGGCGTCATGCCTTTCTTCTCCTGCTTGCGGGCTGGATTTTGGCGTCGGCTGCAAAGCCGGTGGCCGAAGACGATCATGACCAGGCCGATAAGAATCTCCAGTAGCACTTCGCCGAGGTCCGGCTGTTGGTTCCACCATGCGGAGAAATGGGCGGCCATCCGGTCGAAGAGGGCGTCCAGCCCGAACAGCAGGAGCACGCCGAAGGGAAGATAGGTGGCAAGGATGCCGGCCAGGAAAGACAGCGAACCTGCCACCGGTCGCGAACCGCCCAGCAGCAGCACCAGCGGTACCATGGCCAGCGGCACCACCGACAGGCTGTCGACCAGTGCGATGGGGGCGAGGATGGTAAGAAGTTCAATCACGGTGTTTCCGCGGAGCCTGCTGGTAGGCAGTTGGATGGTGGGTGGCCAAGAAGCGGTGGGTACGGAAAACAGTACGACAAACGAAGGTATTTCGCTATCCGCATAATGACGGTTCAAGTTCCGTCCGGCCGGATCAGCAGCCGTTCCACCGTCTCTCCACGCAGAAGGTGACGTGTTAAGATCTCTTCCAGGTCTTCCCTGTCCACGTAGGTGTACCAGGTCTCTTCAGGGTAGATGACCAGCACCGGCCCTTCCCGGCAGCGGTCGAGGCAGCCGGCATTGTTGATCCGTACCTGTCCCTTGCCGTGGATGCCCAGTTCCTTGCAGCGTTGCTTCAGGTAGGTGCGTGCCTTCTCCGCGCCGAAATCGGCGCAGCAGGCTTTGCCGTCCTTGCGCTGGTTGGTGCAGACGAACAGGTGATAGCGGTACCAGCCCGGAAAGTTCATGAATTACACGCGCCCTCGCTTGTCCCTTGTTTCCACAAGGAATTTTCTTCAGTTGCCCGTAATCGCGGATACGGGGCGCCATCAGAAAATCCCTTGTGAAACCAATATACTGCGCGATCATTACGCGAATTCATGAAATTTCCGGGCCAGGACATTGGGCAATGGCAGTTCAGGGCAATAAATGCATTATAGGCAGGGGCGGGCAGCGATGACCACCGGGGCCAGCCTCTGCGTGAAATGCGGGCTCTGCCTGGCTGAATGTCCCACCTACCTGGCCAGTTCCAACGAGGCAAATTCACCCCGGGGGCGCATCGCCCTGATCCGGGCCCTCGAAGCTAAAACCATCGGGCCATCTGCGCACCTGAACGAACTGCTGGGAAGCTGCCTGCTGTGCCGTCGCTGCGAGCGCATCTGTCCTTCCGGCGTTCCTTTTGGCTCGATCATGGACGCGGGCCGCGAGCGCCTGGGACGGTACCGGCCGCTCCGGGAGCGGCTGGCGGCAGCCCTGATAACCCGGCCCAGAGCGATGCACAAGGCCATGGCCGCTGCGGGCCTCCTGCAGCGCCTGCTGCCGGGGGAGTCCCTGGCGCGGCAGGTGCTCGCGCGACGCGATCGGGACGCCGGGCCACTGCGCCGGCTTTACCCTGCCCGCGGAAGCAAAAGGGGAAAAGTGGGGCTGTTCACCGGTTGCAGTGGCCGCCTGCTGGATGCCGAAGCACTGCAGGGTGCGGTGAAGCTGCTGACCCGGGCCGGTTACGATGTGCATGTGCCAGAAGCGCAGGTGTGCTGCGGTGCGCTGGATGCCCATGGCGGCAATCTCCGGCGGGCGCACGCCCTGCGGCAGAAGAACGAGGCTGTCTTCGGTGCAATCGAAGGGCTGGATGCGCTGGTCAGCGTGGCGAGCGGTTGTGGCGCCCACCTGGCGGGGTACCCGGGAATGGGTGCGCTGCACAAGGATATCAGCGAGTTTCTTCTCGATGCGTCGGTCCCGCAGCGCTTGCGGTTCAGGCCGCTGGAGGAGCGGGTGCTGGCGCATGTTCCCTGCACGCTGGAAAACGTTCTGCGGGCTGGCGATGCGCCGCTCGAGCTGCTTGGGGCCATCCCCGGCCTCGAGATCGAAGAACTGGGTACCCGTGGAGGCTGCTGCGGGGCAGGGGGGCTCACCTTTCTCTCCCACCCCCGGTTGAGCCGCGCGCTGCGCCGGCCGCTGGTCGGGCAGATCGAGCAGTTGGCTCCCCGGTTTGTTCTCACCAGCAATGCCGGATGTGGTCTGCATCTGCAACAGGGGGCCGACAGCCCCGAGTACCTGCATCCGGTGACGCTGTTGGCGCGGCAACTGATGACGGACTAGAATGGTTTCATGAAGAACGAGACCCCGAGAAATCTTACCGCCGCGGACCGGCTGGTCATCAACTTCGACCAGGCGTTGCGCACGCTCTTTGGCCGCCCGCTGGTAACCGAGCGCAGCAATCCAGCGGAAAAATGCGACCACTCCGAGCTGCCCGAAGGCCAGCGGGACCACGTGGCGCGCCTGATGCGCATCAACCATACCGGCGAGGTCTGCGCCCAGGCGCTCTACCAGGGGCAGGCGCTCACCGCGCGCAAGCCCGAGGTGCGGCGCAGCATGGAGCGCTCGGCCGCAGAGGAGAACGACCACCTGGCCTGGTGCGAAGAGCGGGTGGAAGAGCTCGGCGGACGGCTCAGCCTGCTCAATCCCTTCTGGTATGCCGGTTCCTTTGCGCTGGGTGCGGCAGCGGGGCTGGCCGGCGACAAGTGGAGCCTAGGGTTCGTGGCCGAGACCGAGAAACAGGTGGAAGGGCACCTGGACGAGCACCTGGCCCAGGTGCCGGAATCGGACTGCCGCACCCGCGCCATCCTGGAGCAGATGAAAGAGGACGAGATCCGCCACGGCAAGAAGGCGAAGGCGCACGGTGGCGTGGAGCTTCCGGGGCCGGTGAAGCTGGCCATGAAGCTCACTTCAAAGCTCATGACCACCTCGGTCTACCGCCTGTAGGAGGCGCGTCCCCGCGCCGAAGGCGCAGTTTTAGCAGGTTTGAGGTGTAGGAGGCGCGTCTTCGCGCCGAATGTTCGCGGCGGGGGCGCCGCTCCTACCGTGGTGTTGCACAAGGAGGTGCAATGTGAACCAAAAAAGAAGATGCCATGCCGGTGATATGCGCAGGGGAAGGGTTTCCATCCCCGGACAGGTTTATCTGATCACCACGGTAACATAGCAGCGCAGGCCGCTCTTCAAACGCTTCGAGCATGCCCGTGTGCTCGTCGATGTTCTGCGGCAATGTGAACGGGATCATCTGGCTTTTACCCTGGCATTCGTGATCATGCCGAATCATCTGCATTGGCTGATGCGCCTGGAAGAGTCTCGCCCTCTCTCTTCGGTGGTGAGGTCAGTCAAGTCCATTTCGGCCCGCCGGCTTGGAGGGGGGGCGATGCTGGCAACCGGGATTTCACGACCATGCGGTGAGAAAAGAGGAAGACCTGTTGTCATTGGCCCGCTATGTGGTGGCCAACCCATTGCGGGCAGGGTTGGTATCCCGGCCGGGGGATTATCCTCACTGGGACGCAGTCTGGCTGTAGGAGGCGCGTCCCCGCGCCAAAGGTTCGTGGCGGGGCGCCGCTGCTACGCGTGGTAGGGTTTGCTCAGCTCGTGCACGGCCTCGATCATGGCGGCTGCGTGTTCGGGGTCGATGGTGGGGTGGATGCCGTGCCCCAGGTTGAAGACGTGACCGCTCCCCTTGCCGTAGCTCTCCAGGATCTTGGCCACCGAGCGGCGGATTGCCTTGGGTGAGGCGTAGAGGGTGCAGGGGTCCATGTTGCCCTGGAGCGCCACCTTGTGGCCCACCCGCTGGCGGGCGTCGCCGATGTCGGTGGTCCAGTCCAGCCCCAGGGCGTCACAGCCGGTATCGGCCATTGTCTCCAGCCACTGTCCGCCGCCCTTGGTGAAGAGAATTACCGGTACCTTGCGCCCTTCGGCCTCGCGGGTGAGGCCTTCCACGATGCGCTGCATGTAGGCCAGGGAGAACTCACGGTAGTCGTCCGGCGTGAGGGTGCCGCCCCAGGTGTCGAAGATCATCACCGCCTGGGCGCCGGCGGCGATCTGGGCGTTGAGGTAGAGGGTCACCGCCTGGGCCAGCTTGTCCAGCAGGGCATGCATCTGTTCCGGACGGTCGAACATCATTCCCTTGGCGAGCGCGAAGTTCTTGGTGCTGCCGCCCTCCACCATGTAGGTGGCCAGGGTCCAGGGGCTGCCGGAGAAGCCGATGAGGGGAACGCGGCCGTTCAGCGCCGCGCGGATGGTGCGCACCGCGTCCATCACGTAGCGCAGCTCCTCCTCGGGATCGGGAACGGGGAGGGCCTCGATGGCAGCCATGTCCCGCACGGGACGCTCGAAGCGCGGGCCTTCCCCTTCCTCGAAGTAGAGGCCCAGGCCCATGGCATCGGGCACCGTGAGGATATCGGAGAAAAGGATGGCGGCATCCAGAGGAAAGCGCTCCAGGGGCTGCAGGGTCACCTCGCAGGCCAGTTCCGGGTTCTTGCAGAGGGAGAGGAAATCGCCCGCCTTTTCCCGGGTGGCGCGGTATTCCGGCAGGTAGCGGCCCGCCTGGCGCATCATCCATACCGGTGTGACATCCACGGGTTCGCGCAGCAGGGCACGCAGGAATCGGTCGTTTTGCAAGGAGCTCATGAGCGGTCCGATGGGGTTGAAAGCTGGCGGGATTCTACCGTTTTTTCCGCCGGCTGGCTCAGCGGATGTAGGGATTGGCCTTTCCCTGGATGCGTTCCACGGCCTGGTTGTGGCGGCGCTCCTCCGCGTCCGGGGGGTACTGGCGGTTCCATTGCTCCATCAGCCGGCGCTGCCGCTGGTACAGGTCGAGGTCGTATTCGTCGGCCATGTAGAGCATGGCGCGGGCGATGCGGCCCCTTGCCTCGGGGCGGGGTTCCACCCGGCGGGTGCGGAAATCCACCTCGAAATCACAGCCCTTGCGGTAATGCTTCTCGCCCTTGATCTCGGCAAAGGGCATGGAACCGCGAGCCTGGTTGATGTCCTTCAGTGCCGGGTAGAGGTTGTGCATGTCCGATTCGATCAGGTTGAAACGGCTGCTGTTGTGCCGGCACTGCTCCCGCTTGCCGCATCCGAGTTTGCGCGTCACCCAGCTCATGGGATAGACGTGCTCCACGTTGACCCGGCGATCGAAAGGGTGGAACTCGCGGCCGCAGTAGAGGGTCTTGCCCCCATCGGGGTAGATCTCCTGCCAGAAGGTGCGCAGGCTGTCGAGGTAGTTGCGTCCGGGCGGGCCGGACTTCACGGAGAGCCAGGCCGCCAGCAGGGCAGGCGCAAGCAGCAGGATGAGTCCCTTTTTCAGTTTCACGCGGATCCCGGGTCGTTACAGTTGCAATCAAAGTGCGATAATATCGCTCCTCCCCGCGATTTTCAGCGGGGCTCGAACATTTTCCGGTCATGGATCACTACGAACATTCTCACTCGGAAGGTAATTCCCGCCTCTGGTTCTCCATCGCCATCGTCGTTGTCCTGACCGCCGTGGCGATCCTGTTGGTGCCGGATGAAGAGTCGGAGAAGGTGGAGGCGATCCCCCGGCCGGCACAGGTCTCACCCTCGCTGGCCCAACCTGTAGCCGGGAAAAAGCCGGAGGCTGAAACCGGGAATGTACCGGCGGTAGCGGATGAGCAGGCCCCCGCGGAAGGGGCTGAGACGCCACCGAAAGAGCCCAAGGGGCCCGAGGGTTCGGCGGCGCGTGCCTTCCTGGCGAGCGCGGAAAATGCCGGAATCGGCCCCGGGGAACTGGTCGCCAAGGCGCGCGAGTTTCAGCAGCAGGGTCTTGCCGGGGATGCCTGGCTGCTCTATTTCAAGGCGGCCCGGGAGGGTGACGCCAGTGCGGCCATGGCCCTGGCAGAGCAGGCCGATCCCGATTTCTTCGACCCCGGAAGCAGCGCGCTGAGCGCGCCGGACCCGGTGCAGGCGCACAAGTGGTATCGGGTTGCGGAAAAGGCCGGCAGTGACGAGGCCACGCAGCGGCTCGAGAAACTCTTTCAGTACCTGCAGCGGGCTGCGGAGAAGGGCGACGAGCGGGCAGGACTGCTGTTGCAGGAATGGAAGGCAAAGTGATGATCTACAGAAAGCTGTTCGTACTGGCGTCCTTGCTCACACTGCTTGCCGGCGCCATGGCCGCTCCCGACAAGCCGCTGCTCATGGAGGGCAAGCGTTCGCTCTACCAGCGGGTGCTGGCGGTGCTCGGTGCCAGCCTGGTGGATCAGCCCGGCGATAGCCAGGCGGCGGTGGCCGTGACGCCCTTCAGCGTCTATTACGTCTACGAGCGCAGGCAGCACGATGGACGTGAATGGCTGCTGGTGGGTGGTGATCGCCATGGCGGCGTCAGCGGCTGGCTCCCCACGGAGGATGCCCTGGCCTGGAACCAGGGGCTCACGGTGGTCTTCCGTGATCCTGCCGGCCATGACCGGGTGCTGCTGTTCCGTGACGAGGCGTCGCTCAAGTCGTTGATGCAGGAGCAGGATCCGGCTGTCTACGAGCGGCTCTATGCAGAGGCGGTCGAGGGTGAACTGCCCGAGGACTCCCCGGTGGTCGCCATCCAGCCTCCCGGACACATCGACATCCGCAAGGATTTCTACCTGGTGCCCATTCTCGATTACGAGGAAGCCTGGCTGGGCAGCGAGAAGGCACGCCTGCTGGAGATCGCCAGCGTGCCCCTGGCAGCGGACAAACCACCGGTGCTGACACCGAAAAAGCAAGAAGAGGAGAAAATGCCTGCGCCGCAGCAGGAGTACAGCGCCGGCATCGTCTTCGTCATCGATGCAAGTCTCTCCATGGACGAGTACATCAGCCGCACCCGCGAGGCGGTGATGAAGATCTACGACCAGCTGGGTGACCGTGGCCAGCTCGGCAAGGTGAGCTTCGGCCTGGTGGCCTACCGCGACAACACAGGCGCCGTGCCCGGGCTGGATTACGTTGCGCGGACCTATGTCTCGCTGGAGGAAGGGCAGAACCCCGGAGTCTTCTTGCAGAAGGTCGAATCCCTGAAGGCAGCCCAGGTCAGCAGCAAGGATTTTCGCGAGGACGCCTACGCCGGCCTGCGCGAGGCCATCGAGAACATGGACTGGGGAGAGCACGAGGCTCGTTACGTGGTGCTCATCACCGACGCCGGGGCCCGCGAGGGTGACGATCCGCTCTCCAGCACTCACCTGAGTACCGATTCGGTGCGCCAGCTGGCGCTGGACAACGGTGTCGCCATCTTCGTCCTGCACCTGCTCACCCCTTCGGAGATGGCCGATCACGAAGCGGCTGCCGCGCAGTACCGCAGGCTGTCGGATTTTCCCGGCATCGGCAGCCTCTACTACGGCGTTCCTACGGGTGACCTGAAGGAGTTCGGCCTGGTGGTGGACAGCCTCTCCCAGCAGATCACCGACCAGGTGGCGCAGGGTGCCGACACGCAGGAGACGCCAGCGCAGACGGCGACCGGGGAACCGGCAGAGGCGCCACAGCCGCAGGTGCCAGGGCAACTGGCCGAGCTGCAGGGCAAGGTGGCGAAGCTTGGTTATGCACTGCGCATGCAGTACCTGCAGCGGCGCGAAGGGAAGGTGCCGCGGGTGTTCAACGCCTGGATGGTGGACCGCGACCTGCGCGATCCCCGGCGCAGAACGGTGGACGTGCGGGTACTGCTCACGCGGGACCAGCTCTCCGACCTGCAGGGGATCCTCAAGCAGGTGTTGGAGCGGGCCGAGGAGGGGCTGCTCTCGCCGCAGAATTTCCTCGACGAACTCAAGAGCCTCGCGGCTACGGTATCGCGCAATCCCGAGGCGCTGGGCACCACCACCGCCACCACGGCAGGAGAGGGGAGCAGCCTGGCGGACATGGGGCTCATCGGCGACTACATCGAGGGACTTCCCTACCGGGGCGAGGTGATGGAACTCTCCCTCGAGGACTGGCAGAACTGGCCGGCGCGCAGGCAGATCGAGTTCCTGCGTGGGCTGGAAGAGAAGATCACCTATTACCAGGCACTGCACGACAACACCGATCTCTGGATAAGCCTCGACGGCGGCCCCGTGGATGGCGACTCGGTGTTTCCGCTGGCGCTGGACATGCTTCCCTGATGGCAGAGCAGGAAGAGAGGAAGCCGATCTACGAACTCAGGGACGTGGTGAAGAAACGCGCCAGCGACAGCTACAGCTTCAGCCTGCGCGTGCCCTCGCTGCGTATTTTCCCGGGTGAGAAGATTGCGCTCATCGGCGAGAGCGGCTGCGGCAAGTCCACCCTGCTGGATATGCTCGCCTTCGTGCTCCAGCCCACTTCCTGCGAAGAGTTCGTGTTCGCCGCCGGTGACGAGCCCGAGGACATCAGCGCGGCCTGGCGGCGCAGTCGGCGCAATCGCCTTGCCCGACTGCGCCGGCACCACCTGGGCTACGTGATGCAGACCGGTGGCCTGCTGCCCTATCTCACCGTGCGCGAGAACATGAACCTGTCGCGGCGTATTCTCGGCATGAAGAAGGACGACACCGTGGACGAGCTGGCCGAAGAGCTGGGGCTGTCCCGTCACCTGGGTAAGCTCCCCTCGGAACTCTCCACCGGCGAGCGGCAGCGGGTGGCCATCGGCCGTGCCCTCGCGCACCGCCCCTCCATCGTCATCGCCGACGAACCCACCGCCTCCGTGGACCCCTTTGCTGCAGAGAAGATCATGGCGCTCTTCATCGAGATGGTGGAGCAGCGCAACATCACCGTCATCGTGGCCAGCCACGCCTGGCGGCACATCAAGCAGCTGGGGCTGCGCCGGCTGGCGCACCACACCCGCCGTTCCAAGGACGGTCACGCCGCTGAAACCGTGGTGAGCGGCTGATGGCGCTGCGGCAGAGCCTGGGGCTGGCGACCCGCGACTATTTCCACGAGTGGCAGATCTCGGTCTGTTTCGTGCTGGCCCTGGCGGCGGTGCTGGGGCCCATGATGGTGCTCTTCGGTCTCAAGTTCGGCATCGTCGGCAGCATGATCGAGGAGTTGCGCGAGGATCCGGCGAAGCGGGAGATCCGGCCCGTGGGCAGCGGCCGGTACGACCGCGCGTGGATCGAATCCCTGCGCAAGCGGGACGACGTGATCTTCATCGTGCCGCGCGTGCGCAGCATCGCCGCCACCCTCGAGGTGCAGAGCGACCGTGCCAACCGCATCCTGCCGCTGGAGGTGATTCCCTCGGCGCAGGGGGATCCGTTGCTGCCGCCGGGCAGCGCGGCGCCGAAAGGGCTGGGCGAGGTGGTGCTCTCGGCCAGTGCGGCGCGCAAGCTGCAGGTGTCCGTGGGTGACGGCGTGGACGGCAGTCTCAGCCGCCGCTTCCAGGGGCGCAAGGAGCGCGTGCACCTGCCCCTCACCGTGGTGGGGGTGGCGCCGCCACGCTCCTTCTCCCGCGACGGGCTCTTCGCCTCCGTGGCGCTGAGTGAGGCGCTGGAGGATTTCCGCGACGGCCGGGCGGTGCCCGCGCTCGAATGGGAGGGCGAGGCCGCCGAAGGGGAGCGGCACTACACCGGCTTCCGTCTCTATGCGCGCTCCATCTACGATGTGGCCGGCCTCGAGGAAGGTTTCGAGCGCAGCGGCATCGAGGTGCGTACCAAGGCGGCCGATATCGAAACGGTGCGACGCATGGACCGCACCCTCTCGGCCATCTACTGGTCCATCGCGGTCATCGGCCTAGCGGGTTTTTCGCTGTCGCTGGGGGCGAGTCTCTGGGCCAACGTGGACCGCAAGCGCAAGGAGCTGTCGGTGCTGCGGCTGGTGGGATTCCGCACCGGTGACATAGTCTGGTTCCCGGTGGTGCAGAGTCTCTACACCGCGGTGCTGGGCTGGGCGCTGGCCTGTGCCATCTACCTGGCGGCAGCCTGGAGCATCAACCTGATGCTGGCGCCCCAGCTGGAGGCGGCACAGGAGGTATGTCGTCTTCTGCCCAGGCACTACCTCATCGCGCTGGGCCTGACCCTGGGGGCCTCGGTGCTGGCGGCGGTGCTGGCCGGAATCCGCGCGGCCCGGGTGGAGCCTTCGGAGGGGCTGAGAGAGATATGATGAAACTGGCACGGGAAAACCTGCTCTACCTGGTGCTCACCGCCATCGTGGTGGTAGGCGGCTACCTCTACCTGCGTTACGCCTACCGGGTCATGGACGAGGCGCCCTTCACCCAGGAGATTGTGCTCATCATTCTGGGCACCATCGCCACGGTGCTCATCACCGCCATGCTCCTCAACAAGCAGACCGCGGTGGAGCTGAAGAAGGAGCAGAGCATCAAGTTCATCGAGCTCAAGTCCGAGATCTACATGGATTTCATCGGTTACATGGAGCGGCTCATTCTCGAAAGAGAGGTGACCAAGGAGGATCACGTGCGGCTGCAGTTTCTCACCCACAAGCTGGCCATGGTGGCCAGCCCGGCAGTGCTGCGCCAGTATCACCAGTTCCTGGAGGTGTTCAACCGCTCCACGCGGGACGAGTCGCTGGACAAGCAGGAGGGGGATGCCATCTCGGTGGCGCTGGCGCAGCTCACGGTGAAGATCCGCCAGGACCTGGTGGGCGAGCTGGACGAAGAGGGGCTCTACGATATCGCAGCCATCAACCGGCAGGTGATCAGCAATGCCGAGACCTCGCTCAACGGCTGAGATGGTGCAACAGGACAGCAGAATCCGGGGGGCTGAGCGCTGGCAGCATCAGCTCGGCGGCGGCCTGGGGGAGATGGGCATCGCCCTGGAAGAGGCGCAGCAGGAGTTGTTGCTGGCCTACCTGGCGCTGCTCTTCAAGTGGAACCGTGCCTTCAATCTCACCGCGGTGCGCGATCCGGCCCTGGCCGTCTCCCGCCAGCTGCTCGACAGCCTGGCCATCCTGCCGCTCGTGCGGGGCGCGCGGCTGCTGGACGTGGGCAGCGGCGCCGGCCTGCCGGGGGTCCCTCTGGCCATCGCCCGGCCCGGGTGGCAGGTGACGCTCCTCGACAGCAACAGCAAGAAGACCCGTTTTCTCAGGCAGGTGAAGCTGGAGCTGGGGCTGGAAAACCTGGAGGTGGTACAGCAGCGCGTGGAGCAGTACAGGGCCGATGCCCCTTTCGACACCATCACCGCCCGGGCCTTTTCCTCGCTGCCCCGGCTGATCGAGTCCAGCCGCCACCTGCTCGCGCCGGGAGGGCGCTGGGTGGCGATGAAGGGAAAGTTCCCGCAGGAAGAACTCGAGGACATCCCCGAAGGGCTCTCCGCCCAGGTGGTTCCCCTGGAGGTGCCCGGAGAAGAGGGCGAACGGCACGCCGTGATCGTGGAGTAGCCGGGCCAGGGGCTCGCTGGGCCACATCATCTAGCATGGGGCAGGGCGGGCACCTGCTCGGAAAACCGCTGTGAATACGTCCATGGCCGCTCCCGGCATCCTGCCTCCCGCGGCACTCGCACGTCCTTGTGCATCGTACGCTCTGCGTCGGCATGACCTCCAGGGATGGAGGAAATGCTGGAAATGTCGGGAACATTTCCAGTGCCCTGCCTCCGAAGTTTTCCGATCAGGCACCCGCCCCGCTTTTCAACCACTTGAAGTTTCAGATGACGTCGTCCTGCAGGGGCTCGCGGTCTGCCTGTCCCCTCCGGGGCGGGGCTGTTAAACTAGCTTCCTTGACAGGATATTGGAAAGACGTTTTTTCAATATCCTGTTGCTAATCTTGGCAAGAGGATTTTCATGGCGCGCACCATCTGTATCGCCAACCAGAAGGGGGGCGTGGGCAAGACCACCACCGCGGTCAACCTCGCCTCGGCGCTGGCGCGGACCGGGAAGAAGATACTGCTGGTGGACCTGGATCCCCAGGGCAACGCCACCACCGGTTGCGGCGTAGACAAGCACGATCTCGAGCGCTCGGCCTATGAGGTGCTGCTCGAGAACCAGCCCATGCGTACCGCGCTGCAGCGCAGCACCGAGGACGAGTTCGACGTGCTGCCCTCCAATACCGACCTGACCGCCGCCGAAGTGAGCCTCATGACGCATCCGATGAAGGAGCGGCGCCTGGCACTGGCGCTGAGGCCGCTGTTGCCGGACTACGACTATATCCTCATCGACTGTCCGCCCTCCCTGAGCATGCTCACCATCAACGCACTGGTGGCTAGCCAGGGTGTGCTGGTGCCGCTGCAGACCGAGTACTATGCGCTGGAAGGGCTCACCGGTCTGCTCAACACCATCGAGCAGATCCGCAACCTCTACAACCCAGGGCTGGCGCTCGAGGGCATTCTGCGTACCATGCACGACATCCGTAACCGGCTCTCTGCAGAGGTGTCGCGCCAGCTCATCGTCCATTTCGGGGACCAGGTCTTTCGTACCGTCATTCCACGCAACGTGCGGGTTGCCGAGGCGCCGAGCCACGGGCAGTCGGTGCTCCTGTATGACAGGTATTCCCGGGGTGCGGTAAGCTACATGGCCCTTGCCAGCGAGCTCATCCGGCGGCACGAGGGCCGGCAGGCGCCGCGCATGCCTTCGGCCTCATGACCGCACCGGGTACGGGCGTTTCGGTGATGCTTCGCTGGTCAATTCATGTTCACTTGGTTCGAAATCATTATGGCTAAACGAGGATTGGGTCGCGGGCTCGATGCCCTTCTAGGTACTGCCCAAGCGACGACGCGGGAGAGAATGGAAGAGGGAGGGGCGGTTGCGGGAGCGCCGGCCATGCTGGCCATCGAGCTGGTGCAGCGCGGGCGTTTTCAGCCGCGGCGCCACTTCGACGAGGACCGGCTGCGCGAGCTGGCCGATTCCATCGCCGCCCAGGGCGTGGTGCAGCCGGTGGTGGTGCGGCCTGCCGCCGAGGCGGGCCACTACGAACTGATCGCCGGGGAGCGCCGCTGGAGGGCCGCCCAGCTGGCAGGCCTGGCGGAGATCCCGGCGGTGATCCGCGAGGTGGACGACCAGTCCGCCATGGCCATGGGCCTCATCGAGAACATCCAGCGCGACGATCTCAACCCGCTCGAGGAGGCGCAGGCACTGCACCGCCTGCTCGAGGAGTTCGAGCTCACCCACCAGCAGATCGCCCAGGCGGTGGGCAAGTCCCGTACCACGGTGACCAACCTGATGCGGCTCCTGGAACTCAACCCTGACGTGAAGGAGTTCGTGGAACAGGGGCAGCTGGAGATGGGCCATGCCCGCGCCCTGCTGGCCCTCGAGGGGGACCTGCAGAGCGAGGCGGCGGCCCGGGTGGTCAGGAAGGGGCTCTCGGTGAGGGAGACCGAGGCGCTGGTACGACGCTACAAGGAGCAGGGCGGCGCGGTGGAAAAGAAGAAGGCGCCACCGCCCGAGCTGGATCCCGACGTGCGCCGCCTGCTGCGCGACCTTACGGACCGCCTGGGGGCGCCGGTGCAGCTCAGGCAGTCGGAAGGGGGCAAGGGCAAGCTGATCATCAGCTACAACAGCCTGGACGAGCTCGAAGGGATCATGTCCCACATCCAGTAACCGGCTGCGGGCGGCATCATTTTACGGGTTAATTGCGCCATCTGTTGACCTTATATTCGGGAGTGCTTACAATTGACGGGCTTTGTGGCAGTTGTATGCGTGCAGGGTATGCCCGGATGAGGCATACTCCGGATCGAAAGAAGGTCCTGCGGCTGCTGCGCTATCAGGTTTTCATGCTGCTGCCGGTTTCCTTGGGGGCTCTGGTCTTCGGCGAGTTGGCAGCATGGTCCGCGTTGATTGGTGGTATGGTTGCACTGGCGGCCAACGTGTTGTTCGCCGTCGTGGTGTTCGGCAACTACCAGGCAGCGCAGGCGGGGAGCCTGGTGGTCCGTTTCTATGCGGCGGAGGTGCTCAAGCTGGTGGTTGTCGGCCTGGCCTTCGCGGCACTGTTCATATGGATGAAGCAGCTGAACGTTGCGGCTCTTTTTGTGGCTTTTTTCGTGGTCCAGGTTGTATCGCCGCTGCTGGCGCACCTGTCGGCAGGGGATACCTGAGAGAGATTTGGGATAGAAACTCGAAACGATGGCTTCCGGCGAAACGATCACTTCCAGCGAATACATTTCGCATCACCTCACCAACCTGACCTACGGGCGCTTTCCCGACGGTCACTGGGGGCTGGCGCACAGTGCCGAGGAGGCCAAGGAGTTCGGCTTCTGGGCCATTCACCTCGACACCATGTTCTGGTCCATTGGCTTGGCGGTCCTGTTCAGCTACTTCTTCTGGAAGGCGGGGAAGAACGCCACCGCCGGTGTGCCCGGCAAGCTGCAGAACTTCGTCGAAATGATGGTGGAGTTCGTCGACAACAGCGTGAAAGGCTCCTTCAGTGGCAAGAACCCGCTGGTTGCGCCCCTGGCCCTGACCATCTTCGTCTGGGTCTTCCTCATGAACCTCATGGACTTGGTTCCCGTGGACCTGCTGCCCCGCATCGCCGGTGCCATCGGCATACATCACATGAAGGTGGTGCCCTCCACCGATCCCAATGTCACCTTTGCCCTGGCCTTGGGCGTGTTCGCGCTGATCATCTACTACAGCATCAAGATCAAGGGCGTGGGCGGCTTCGTCAGGGAACTCACCGGCATGCCCTTCCAGACCGAGAACGTTCTGCTCAAGCCGGTGTTCTTCGTCATCAACCTCTTTCTCGAAGGCGTCAACCTGCTGGCCAAGCCGGTTTCGCTCTCGCTGCGTCTGTTCGGCAACATGTACGCCGGCGAGATGATCTTCATCCTCATTGCCTTGATGTACGGCGCCGGCGTGGGGATGGGCATCTTCGGTGGCGCACTGCAGTTCGTCTGGGCGGTGTTCCACATCCTGGTCATCACCTTGCAGGCGTTCATCTTCATGACGCTCACCATCGTCTACCTGGACATGGCGCACAGTGAACACCACTGAATCCGATTCTTGAATAAAACTTTTTGCTACTTGGAAAACTGGAGACAATCATGGAACAAGCACTGCTGGTAATCGCCGCCGCTCTCATGATGGGCCTTGGGGCCGTTGGCGCTGCTATTGGTATCGGTGTCCTGGGCGGGCGCTTCCTGGAAGGCGCCGCGCGTCAGCCCGAGCTCATCCCCATGCTTCGTACCCAATTCTTCATCGTCATGGGTCTCACCGACGCGGTGCCCATGATCGCGGTGGGTCTGGGCATGTACGTGCTGTTTGCCCTGGCAGGATAAGGTCGGACAACCACTTTTCAACATCTCGCTTTGACGAGGTACCGGGATGAATATCAATCTGACTCTCATTGCCCAGCTGGCATCTTTTGCGGTGTTCGTCTGGTTCACCATGAAATTTGTCTGGCCGCCCCTGGTCAGGGCGCTGGAAGAGCGCAAGGTACAGATCGCCGATGGTCTGGTGGCTGCCGAGCGTGGCGCTCACGTGAAGGAGCTGGCGGAGCAGGCGGCCAAGGAGAAGCTGCACGAGGCCAAGCTGCAGTCCGCGGAGATCGTGGCCCGCGCCGAAAAGCGCGCCGCCGAGATCGTGGACGAGGCCAAGGAGCAGGCGCGCGTGGAGGGTGACCGCATCGTCACCGCCGCCCGGGCAGAGATCGAGCAGGAGATCAACAAGGCGCGCGAGGTGCTGCGTACGCGGGTGGGCGAGCTGGCCGTGGCCGGTGCGGAGAAGATCCTGCGCAGGGAGATCAACGCCGACGCGCACAAGGAGATCGTCGACGAACTGGCGAAGCAGATCTAAGCCATGGCAGCGGATGCAATCACCATAGCCAGACCCTATGCCGAAGCGGTCTTCGGGCGGGCGCTCGAATCCGGCCGTCTCGCCGAGTGGGGCGAGGTGCTGGAGTTTCTCGCGGCCGTGGTCTCGGATCCCGCGGCACGGGATTTCGTGACCAATCCCGCCGTGGACCAGCAGCAGAAGATCGAGCTGATCCTGGACGTGGCTGGCGAGCGTCTCGACGAGGAGGGAAAGAACCTGGTGCGGCTGCTGGTGGCAAACGGCCGCCTGGTGCTGCTGCCGGAAATAACCCGCCTCTATGCCCACCTGCAGAGCGAGCACGAAGGACTGCTGGACGTGCAGGTGACCACGGCCTATGCGCTGGGTGAGGAACTGGAAAAGGAGATCGCGGCCATTCTCAAGGAGAAGCTCGGCCGCGAGGTGAAGATCAGCAGCGAAGAGGACCCCGGACTCATCGGCGGCGTGAAGATACGCGCGGGTGATCTCGTCATAGACGGTTCAGTAGCCGGGCAGCTGTCACGGCTGGCCAACGAATTAGGAATTTAAGCGGGTAAGCGACATGCAACTCAATCCCTCTGAAATCAGTGATCTGATCAAGAGCAAGATCGAAAAGTTCGAAGTCCGGACTGAAGCTCACAACGAAGGCACGGTGACCTCGGTCTCCGACGGTATCGTGCGTATCCACGGCCTCGAGGACGCCATGTCCTACGAGATGCTGGAGTTTCCCGGCAATACCTATGGCCTGGCCCTGAACCTGGAACGCGATTCCGTGGGCGCCGTGGTGCTGGGCGACTACAAGCACATCACCGAGGGTGACCCGGTGAAGTGTACCGGCCGCGTGCTGGAGGTGCCCATCGGCCCCGAACTGCTGGGCCGGGTGGTGGATGCCCTGGGCAACCCCATGGACGGCAAGGGTCCCATCGACGCCAAGCTGTCGGCTCCCGTGGAGCAGATCGCCCCGGGCGTCATCGCGCGGAAGTCGGTGGACCAGCCGGTGCAGACCGGCATCAAGGCCATCGATTCCATGGTGCCCATCGGCCGCGGCCAGCGGGAGCTGATCATCGGCGACCGCCAGACCGGCAAGACCGCCATCGCCGTGGACACCATCATCAACCAGAAGGGCACCGGTATAAAGTGCATCTACGTGGCGGTGGGCCAGAAGAACTCCACCATCGCGCAGATCATCCGCAAGCTGGAAGAGCACGGTGCCATGGAGCACACCATCATCGTGGCGGCGCCCGCGGCTGAATCGGCGGCGATGCAGTTCCTGGCGCCCTATGCCGGCTGCACCATCGGCGAATATTTTCGTGACCGGGGCGAAGATGCCCTGATCATCTACGACGATCTCACCAAGCAGGCCTGGGCCTACCGCCAGGTCTCCCTGCTGCTGCGCCGTCCGCCGGGTCGCGAAGCCTATCCCGGTGACGTCTTCTATCTCCACTCCCGCCTGCTGGAGCGCGCCGCGCGCATCAACGAGCACGAGGTAGAGAAGCGCACCAACGGGGAGGTGAAGGGCAAGACCGGTTCCCTCACCGCCCTGCCCATCATCGAGACACAGGCGGGTGACGTGTCGGCCTTCGTGCCCACCAACGTCATCTCCATCACCGACGGCCAGATCTTCCTCGAGTCGGACCTGTTCAACGCCGGTGTGCGTCCCGCTATCAACGCGGGCCTCTCGGTCTCCCGGGTAGGTGGCGCGGCACAGACCAAGATCATCAAGAAGCTGGGTGGCGGCGTGCGCCTGGCACTGGCTCAGTATCGCGAGCTGGCGGCCTTCTCCCAGTTCGCTTCCGACCTGGACGAGGCCACCCGCAAGCAGCTCGAGCGCGGCGAGCGCGTCACCGAGCTGATGAAGCAGCCCCAGTATTCGCCGCTTTCCATCGCCGAGATGGCCGTTTCCCTGTTCGCCGCCAACGAAGGCTACCTGGACGACGTGGAGCCGAACAAGGTGGTGGATTTCGAGGCGGCACTGCTCTCCTACATGAACAGCTCCCATGCCGACCTCGTCGCCAGGGTCAACGAGGAAGCGGACTGGAACGACGAGATCGAGGCGGCCTTCCACGAGGCGCTCAAGGATTTCAAGGCCAACAGCACTTGGTAAAGGTGGAAGGAACTACTGAAGAGGTTTCAGCATGGCAGGTGGCAAAGAGATACGGACCCAGATCGGCTCCATCAAGAACACGCAGAAGATCACGCGTGCCATGGAGATGGTGGCCGCGGCCAAGATGCGCAAGGCCCAGGACCGCATGCTCGCTTCCCGTCCCTACGCCGAGAAGATGCGTGATGTGATCGGCCACCTGGCACTGGCGCATCCCGAGCAGAAGCATCCCTTCATGCAGAAGCGCGAGGTGAAGTCGGTGGGCTATATCATCGTCTCCTCGGATCGCGGTCTCTGCGGCGGTCTCAACAACAACCTCTTCCGCAGGCTGGTGAAGGACGTCAAGCGGCTCCAGGAAGAGGACAAGGAGGTAAAGTACTGCCTCATCGGCAACAAGGCGGTGGCCTTCTTCAGCCGTGTGGGCGGTGCGGTGATGGCGCAGGCCTCCCAGCTGGGCGAATCGGCCCACATGGAAGACCTGGTGGGCACGGTGAAGGTGATGCTCGACGCCTATCTCGACGGCGAGGTGGACGAGGTGCGGGTGGCCTACAACCGGTTCATCAATACCATGACCCAGGATCCCACGGTGGACAAGCTGGTGCCCCTTCCCGAACCGGACGAGGAAGAGAAGGAGAAGCTCCAGCACCACTGGGACTACATCTACGAGCCGGATGCGCGCGAGGTGCTGGAAGACCTCCTGGCGCGCTACGTGGAATCGCTGGTCTACCAGTCCGTGGTGGAGAACGGGGCCTGCGAGCAGTCGGCGCGCATGGTGGCCATGAAGGCGGCTACCGACAATGCCGGCAGCCTCATCGACGAGCTGGAACTGATCTACAACAAGGCACGCCAGGCGGCCATCACCCAGGAGATCTCGGAGATCGTCAGTGGTGCCGCGGCGGTGTAATGCAGGTCGGGCTGAAGCCTGGCCTACGGAGGGAGAAGGATTCGCCTCCCGGGATAACGAATTCGCAAGCATTGTAACGGCTGCTCACAAGGCGGCGTGAACATCAGGAAATAAAGAGGATCCGCACATGAGTACGGGTAACGTGGTGGAAATCATCGGCGCTGTGGTGGACGTGAAGTTCCCGCGCGAGTCGATGCCGAAGATCTATGACGCACTGAAGATCGAATCCGAGGATCTGGTGCTGGAAGTTCAGCAGCAGCTGGGCGACGGCGTGGTGCGTACCATTGCCATGGGCCCCACCGACGGCGTCAAGCGCGGGCTGGACGTGGTCAACACCGGCGCGCCCATCAGCGTGCCCGTGGGACAGGCCACCCTGGGGCGGATCATGGACGTGCTCGGCGAGCCGGTGGACGAGGCCGGCCCGGTGGAAGCCGAGGTCAAGATGCCCATCCACCGCGAGGCGCCCAGGCTCGAGGACCAGGCGACCACTACCGAGATCCTGGAGACCGGCATCAAGGTCATCGACCTGATCATGCCCATCGTCAAGGGCGGCAAGGTGGGCCTGTTCGGTGGTGCTGGCGTGGGCAAGACCGTGACCCTCATGGAGCTGATCCGGAACATCGCCGTGGAGCACTCGGGCTTCTCGGTGTTCGCCGGGGTGGGCGAGCGGACCCGCGAGGGCAACGACTTCTACCACGAGATGCAGGAGGGTGGTGTACTCGACAAGGTATCGCTGGTCTACGGCCAGATGAACGAGCCTCCGGGAAACCGCCTGCGCGTGGCGCTCACCGGCCTCACCATGGCCGAGTACTTCCGCGACGAAGAGCGTGACGTGCTGATGTTCATCGACAACATCTACCGTTACACTCTGGCGGGTACCGAGGTGTCGGCACTGCTGGGCCGCATGCCCTCGGCGGTGGGTTACCAGCCCACCCTGGCCGAGGAGATGGGTGTGCTGCAGGAGCGCATCACCTCCACCAAGACCGGCTCCATCACCTCCTTCCAGGCGGTGTACGTGCCGGCGGACGACCTCACCGACCCGTCTCCCGCCACCACCTTTGCCCACCTGGACGCCACCCTGGTGCTGTCGCGGCAGATTGCCGAGCTGGGTATCTATCCCGCCGTGGACCCGCTGGACTCCACCTCCCGGATCCTCGACCCTCACGTGGTGGGCAGTGAGCACTACGAGACGGCCCGCTCCGTACAGGGCGTGTTGCAGCGTTACAAGGAGCTCAAGGACATCATCGCCATCCTCGGCATGGACGAACTCTCCGAAGAGGACAAGCTGGTGGTACAGCGGGCACGCAAGATCCAGCGTTTCCTCTCCCAGCCCTTCTTCGTCGCCGAGGTCTTCACCGGCGCTCCGGGCAAGTACGTCTCCCTCAAGGACACCATCGCTGCCTTCAAGGGGCTGGTGGCCGGCGAGTACGACCATATCCCGGAGCAGGATTTCTACATGTGCGGCGGCATCGAGGATGTGCTGGCCAAGAGTGGCAACTGAGCCACGGAGGTATGAACCATGGCCATGACAGTACACGTGGACATCGTCAGCGCCGAGGGTGAACTCTACTCCGGCCAGGGCGAAATGATCTATGCCCCGGCGGTGATGGGGGAGATCGGTATCGCGCCGCGCCACGCCCCGCTGGTCACCCGCCTGAAGCCGGGTGACGTGCGTGTCGATCCCGGTCAGAACAAGCCCATGGAGCACTTCTACGTATCCGGCGGCATCATCGAGGTGCAGCCCTTCAAGGTCACCATCATGGCGGACACGGGCATACGTGCCGCGGATCTCGACGAAATGGCGGCACAGGAAGCCAAGCGGCGTGCCGAAGAGGCGCTGGCCAACAAGACCGGTCAGATGGAGATCGCCCGCGCCCAGGCCGAACTGGCCGAAGCGGTGGCCCAGCTCCAGACCATCGAAAAACTGCGCAAGCTGAAGAAGTAACTGCGACACATTTTCGGCTTGATCCACCGGAAAAATCTGAACCCTTTCTCGGCCCTGACAGTACCCACTGGCAGGGCCATTCGTTTTTTGTAGAATCGGAAAATCATGAACAGAGAAACCGTAGAACCCGGAAAATACGTGGCCATCAGCTACACCATCGCCGACGAGCAGGGGAATGTCGTGGAACAGCACGACCTGCCCATCGGCTTCGTCTATGGCTCCGACACCGAGCTCATCGGCGGCATGGACAGGGCCATCGCCGGCAAGTCTGTCGGCGATACCGTGGAAGTGAGCCTGGCGCCCAAGGATGCCTTCGGCGAGCACGATCCCGAGCTCACCTTCACCGACGATCTCGAGAATGTCCCACCCCAGTTCCGCCACGTGGGCGCCGAAGTGCAGATGCAGAACGAGACCGGCGAGACCAAGACCTTCTACATCTCGCGCATCGAGGATGGCAAGGTCACGGTGGACGGCAACCACCCGCTGGCCGGAAAGACCCTCACCGTGCGGGTGAAGATCATCAAGGTGCGCGACGCGCAACCGGGTGAGGAGCGCACCAGCGGCATCCATGCCGCCCATGCACCGGGATCACCAACAATAAACTGAAAAGCCTATGAAACTGGGAATCGTCATCCTGGCAGCAGGCCAGGGTTCAAGGATGAAATCGAGGCTGCCCAAGGTGCTTCATCCCCTTGCCGGCCGGCCACTTCTCGCGCACGTGCTGGATACGGCGCGCGCGCTTTCACCCGAACGCATCGTGATAGTCTATGGCCACGGTGGCGAGCAGGTGCGGTCGTCCTTCGAAGACGCCGACCTTCGCTGGGTGGAACAGCGTGAACAGCTGGGCACCGGCCATGCCGTGCAGCAGGCGCTGCCGAAACTGGAAGGGCTGGACCACGTGCTGGTGCTCTACGGCGACGTGCCGCTGATCCGCGCCGGGAGCCTGCGCCACTTCATCGACACCACCGAATCGGCGCTGGGCCTGATGACGGTGACCCTGGACGACCCTTCCGGCTACGGCCGCATCGTGCGGGACGAGGCGGGCAACGTGCTGCGCATCGTGGAGGAGAAGGATGCCAGTGATGCGGAGAAGGCCATTGCCGAGATCAATACCGGCATCATGCTGCTGGGCGTCGAACGGCTCAGGGCATGGCTGCAACAGCTCAGCCTGGAGAACGCTCAGGGTGAATACTATCTCACCGATGTCATCGCCATGGCGGTCCACGAAGGCGTGGCCATCCACGTGGCCCAGCCGACCGACCCGGTGGAGGCGCAGGGCATCAACGACCGGCAGCAGCTCGCCTGGCTGGAGCGGGTGCTGCAGCGCTGGCAGGCCGAGGAGTTGATGGAGCGCGGCGTCACCCTGCTCGATCCCGAGCGCTTCGATCTGCGCGGGAGCCTCACCACGGGCACGGACGTGACCCTGGACGTCAACGTGCTCATCGAGGGCGAGGTGATCCTTGGCGACAACGTGCGTGTCGGCGCCAATAGCGTGCTGCGCAACGTGAAGATCGACGACGACGTGATCATCCTCGAGAACTGCGTGATCGAGGAGTCCCATGTCGGCCCCGGCAGCCGGCTCGGGCCCTTCAGCCGTCTGCGACCCGGAACCCGGCTCATCGGCGCTGCCCACGTGGGCAACTTCGTGGAGATCAAGAACTCCACCATCGGCCAGGGCTCCAAGGTCAACCACCTCAGTTACATCGGTGACACCCGCATGGGCGCCGGGGTCAACATCGGCGCGGGCACCATCACCTGCAACTACGACGGTGCCTACAAGCACCAGACGCTCATCGGCGACGATGCCTTCATCGGCTCCAACGCTGCGCTGGTGGCACCGGTGAGCATCGGTGACGGCGCCACCATCGGTGCCGGGTCGGTGATTGCGAAAGATGCCCCTGAACAGAAACTCACCCTGGCGCGTCCGCGGCAGGTGACCGTGGAAGGCTGGCAAAGGCCGCGAAAGGAGTCCTGAAGATGTGTGGAATCGTTGGCGCCATCGGCTGCAGAAACATCACCCCGGTGCTGATGGAAGGGTTGCGCCGCCTCGAGTACCGTGGCTACGACTCGGCAGGCATCGCCATCTGTGACCAGAGTGGGCGGCTGCAGCGCATCCGCTCCGTGGGCAAGGTGGCCTCGCTGCAGGAGCGGCTCGATGCCCGTCCCATCCACGGCGAGCTGGGTATCGCCCACACCCGCTGGGCCACCCACGGCATCCCCGCCGAGCGCAACGCCCACCCGCACATGAGTGGCGAGCGGGTGGCGGTGGTGCACAACGGCATCATCGAGAACCACGCCGAGCTGCGTGCCGAGCTGGAGAAAAAGGGCTACCGCTTCGTCTCCGAGACCGACACCGAGGTCATTGCTCACCTGCTGGCTTCCGAGCTCGAGGCCGAAGGCGACCTTGAGCGCGCCTTCCGCAAGGCTGTCTCCCGCTTGGTGGGCGCCTACGCCCTGGCCGTCTCCAGCCCGGAGGATCCCGACCGCATCCTCGTCGCCCGTGCCGGCAGCCCGCTGGTCATCGGCGTGGGAAAGGGCGAGCACTTCATCGCCTCCGATGTCTTCGCCCTGCTGCCGGAGACCCAGGACTTCATCTTTCTCGAGGAGGGGGACTGGGCCGAGATCCGGCGCGATTCGATCACCATCTACGACCGGCACGACAACCCGGTGGAGCGTCCCGTCACCTCTTCCAAGCTCAGTGCCAGCGCCGTGGACAAGGGTCCCTACAAGCACTACATGCTCAAGGAGATCTTCGAGCAGCCCGGCGTCATCGCCGAGACCCTGGAGGGGCGCATCTACAAGGGCAAGTTGCTCGAAGAGAGCTTCGGCCACGTGGCCCGCGAGCTGCTGGACAGGACCCGCAACGTGCACATCATCGCCTGTGGCACCAGCTACCATGCCGGGCTGGTGGCCCGTTACTGGTTCGAGGAGGTGGGCATCCCCTGCATGGTGGAAGTGGCCAGCGAGTTCCGTTACCGCAAGGTGGTGGTGCCCGAGGAGACGCTCTTCGTCACCATCTCCCAGTCGGGCGAGACGGCCGATACCCTCGCCGCCCTGCGCGGCAACAGGGACCTGGGCTATCTCGGCAGCCTGGTGGTGTGCAACGTGCCCGAGAGCTCCCTGGTGCGCGAATCCGACGTGGCACTCATGACCCGCGCCGGTGCCGAGATCGGTGTCGCCTCCACCAAGGCTTTCACCACCCAGCTGGTGGCGCTGCGGTTGCTCGTCCTGGCGCTGGCCAAGCGCAGGGGCAAGGACGCCTCCTGGATCAGGGAGCAGGTGGACGAGCTCGAGGCGCTGCCGCGGCAGGTGGAGCAGGCGCTGCAGCTCAGCGATCCCATCAAGGAGATGGCCGAAGCCTTCGCCGACAAGGAGAATGCCCTGTTCCTGGGGCGCGGCCCCTTCTATCCCATCGCGCTGGAAGGTGCACTGAAGCTCAAGGAGATCTCCTACATCCACGCCGAGGCCTACCCGGCCGGAGAACTCAAGCACGGCCCCTTGGCGCTGGTGGACGAAAAGATGCCGGTGGTCTGCGCCCTGCCCGACGACCCCCTGCTGGAGAAGGTGCTCTCGAACCTGCAGGAAGTGCGCGCCCGCGGCGGCGAACTGTTTCTCTTCAGCGACAAGCGGGTGAACATCGAGCTGGACCGTTTCCAGAGCCTCACCCTCGACGACATCTTCCCCGGCACCGCGCCCATTGTCTACACCATTCCCCTGCAACTGCTCGCCTACCACGTGGCCGTGCTCAAGGGCACCGACGTCGATCAGCCCAGGAACCTGGCGAAATCAGTCACCGTGGAATGACTTCGTCACTCCATCTGCGCAAATACCCAAGCTGCATCTTTAATCCAAAGTGCCACCCTGAAGCACACCTTCTTCCGCGTGCAAGAGAGGAGACAAGGCGAGCTTTTCTCCGAGTTTAAAAGAATCGCCACGGTGAGTCCTGAAATCAGGAAGATGCGGTATTCTTCTGGGGCATTGCCTGTTTTTAGCCAATGATCGAGGCCGGTAACACACCATGGCATTGAAGAAGTCTGCGCTCTACTCCTCCCTCTGGCAGTCCTGCGACGAGCTGCGCGGCGGCATGGACGCCTCGCAGTACAAGGACTATGTCCTCACCCTGCTGTTCGTCAAGTATGTCTCCGACCGCTACGCTGGCGATCCCCATGCGCTGATCCTGGTGCCCGAGGGCGGCTCCTTCGACGACATGGTCAAACTCAAGGGCGACAAGGAGATCGGCGACCGGATCAACAAGATCATCGGCCGCCTGGCCGAGGAGAACGACCTCAAAGGCGTGATCGACGTCGCCGACTTCAACGACGAGGACAAGCTCGGCAAGGGCAAGGAGATGGTGGACCGGCTGTCGCGGCTGATCGCCATCTTCGCGGATCTCGACCTCTCCGCCAACCGCGCCGACGGCGACGACCTGTTGGGCGACGCCTACGAATACCTGATGCGCCATTTCGCCACCGAGTCGGGCAAGAGCAAGGGCCAGTTCTACACCCCGGCCGAGGTTTCGCGCATTCTGGCGAAGGTCATCGGCATCGGCGGGGACACCCGCCAGACCAGTCGGTCTATGACCCGGCCTGCGGCTCCGGCTCGCTGCTGCTCAAGGTCGCCCACGAGGCGCCCCGCGGTCTGTCCATCTTCGGCCAGGAGATGGACAATGCCACCAGCCGCGCTGGCGCGCATGAACATGATCCTGCACGACGCGCCCACCGCCGAGATCTGGCAGGGCAACACCCTGGCCGCGCCGCACTGGAAGAACCCGGACGGCAGTCTCAAGACCTTCGACTTCGCCGTGGCCAATCCGCCCTTCTCCTACAAGGCCTGGAGCAACGGCCTGGATCCGGAGCACGACGAATACGGGCGCTTCGAATACGGCATCCCGCCGGCCAAGAACGGCGACTACGCCTGGCTGCTGCACATCCTCAAGTCGCTCAAGAGCACCGGCAAGGGCGCGGTCATCCTGCCCCACGGCGTGCTGTTCCGCGGCGGCGCCGAAGGCCACATCCGCCGCAATCTGGTTCGGCGCGGCTTCATCAAGGGCATCATCGGCCTGCCCGCCAACCTGTTCTACGGCACCGGCATCCCCGCCTGCATCCTGGTCATCGACAAGGAACAGGCCGCAAACCGCGATGCCATCTTCATGATCGACGCCAGCCGCGGCTTCATCAAGGATGGCAACAAGAACCGCCTGCGCGAGCGCGACATCCACCGGATCGTCGATGTCTTCACCAGCGGCGCCGAACGGCCGCGCTACTCGCGCCGCGTGCCGCTCTCCGAGATCGCCGCCAACGACTACAACCTCAACATCCCGCGCTATATCGACAGCTCGGAGCCGGAAGACCTGCACGACCTCGACGCCCACCTCAACGGCGGCATCCCCGAGCGTGACATCGACGCCCTGCAAGACTACTGGCAAGTCTTCCCGACCCTGCGCCAGAGTCTGTTCGAGCCCCTGCGGCAAGGCTATGAGCAGGCCACCGTGGAGTCGGCCCAGGTCAAGCCCACCATCCTCGACCACCCCGAGTTCGCCGCTTTCCGCGAGCGCATCCTCGAACGCTTCCACGCCTGGCACGACCCGCGCCGGGCGCAGCTCCACGGCCTGAACAGCGTCACCGAGCCCAAGGCCCTGATCGAGAACCTGGCCGAGGCCCTGCTCGACCGGTTCGACGGCGCCCCGCTCATCGACCCCTACGCCATCTATCAGCACCTGATGGATTACTGGGGCGAAGCGATGCAGGACGATGTGTACGCCATCGTTCAGGACGGCTGGCTCCAGGCCGTCAAGCCCCGCGAACTGGTGGCCGAGAAAGGCAAGAAGCAAAAGGAAACCCCGGACCTCACCATCGGCCGCAAGAAATACAAGACCGACCTCATTCCGCCGGATCTGATCGTCGCCCGCTACTTTGCCGACGAACAGGCCCACATCGACCGGCTCCAGGCCAAGGCCGACGCCGCCGCGCAGGCGCTGGAGCACTTCATCGAGGAACAGTCGGGCGAGGAAGGCCCGCTGGAAGAGGCCAGGACCGACAAGGGCAAGATCACCAGGGCCAGCCTCAAGGCCCGCCTGGCCGAGATCAAGGGCAACAAGGACTTCGACGACGAGCGCAACGCGCTGCAGCAGTGCCAGAAACTCATCGACGCCGAGAGCGCCGCCAGCAGGAAGCTGAAAGAGGCCATCAAGGCCCGCGACGAGGCGGTGTTCAAGCACTACACCCAACTCACCGAGGCCGAGGTCAAGGAACTGGTGGTGGACGACAAATGGCTCGCCGCCATCGAGCAGGACGTGCAGGCCGAGATCGAGCGCGTCACCCAGACCCTCGCCAACCGCATCAGGGAATTGGAGGAACGCTACGCCGAGCCGCTGCCGGAGATCATGCAAACGGTCGAACAGCTCCAGCACAAGGTGGACGAGCACCTGCACCAGATGGGGCTGCAATGGGAGGCCGGGGCGTGAGCGGCGACGTGATGGAGGTCAGGGATGCGGTTGCCGGTTACAAGGTGCCGGTGGTGGAGCCGGAGGTTCCGGCGGGATACAAGCGGACCGAGGTGGGAGTGATTCCGGAGGATTGGCTAGTTGGCCGACTCGGGGATTCTATTGCTGCTCTTGAGGCTGGCGTGAGCGTTAATTCTACTGATGATGAGTTTGACGGTGATTCTCCAGCGATCTTGAAAACTTCGTGTGTCCAGTCAGGAAGATTTTTGCCACATGAAGCTAACCCGAATGTTTCATGAAGCCGATCCAGAGGTGGCTGATCCTGCTTTCAGTCCATTCTGAGCGGCCAGAGGGGTACCGGTGGGGTGTTTCGGAACCGGATTTCCGAACGCCGGGCACACCTCCCCCTTACCCCCATTGTTTGTCA
>QNZQ01000104.1 GCA_003972985.1 Gammaproteobacteria bacterium
ACACGGGATACCCGACGTGCCGAAGGCGCCAAAGGGGATCCCAAGGGAGCATCCGAACGCGGCGTCCAGTCATATGGGAGACCGGTGTGTAGCCGCAACGAGCTTGCGATGTTGTGGCGGAACGCCGGGTGACCAGGACGGCCGGGGCATCAATGAGTTGTCGAAGATCGAGTCGATTTTGGGGACTCGGATGTCCCAAAATCTTTCACGAGATCGAAGACTCGCTTGAACATCAAGGTGGATCGCGAGGAACGCCCCGACCTGGACAGGATCTACCAGAACGCCCACTACCTCCTGAGCCGGCGCTCCGGCGGCTGGCCGCTGACCGTCTTTCTCACCCCGCAGGACCAGACGCCTTTCTATTCCGGTACCTACTTCCCGCCCCGGCCCCGCCATGGCCTGCCCGGGTTCAGAGACCTGTTGCAGAACGTGGCACGCGCCTTCCGGGAGCAGCCGGAGGCCATCGCCGAGCAGAACCAATCGCTGCAGGCGGCACTCGAACAGCTCACCGCCCCCGAAGGCCCGGCTCCCGAAGAGCTGGTGACGACCCCTTTCGAAACCGGCGTGCGCGCGCTGAAATCACAATTCGACAGCCGCCACGGCGGTTTCGGCCAGGCACCCAAGTTTCCCCACCCGGACAACCTGGGCCTGCTACTGCGTGCCGGCGGGAAAGACCCGGAAGCGCTTCGACAGGCCCTCTTCACGCTGGAGCGCATGGCGCTCGGCGGCATCCACGACCAGCTGGGCGGCGGCTTCTGCCGCTACTCGGTGGACGCGCAGTGGATGATCCCGCACTTCGAGAAGATGCTCTACGACAACGGTCCCCTCCTCGGCCTCTACGCCGAGGCCTGGCGCCTCACCGGCGATCCGCTGTTCCGACGCACCTGCGAAGCCACGGCGGGCTGGGTGATGCGGGAGATGCAGTCCCCCGCGGGCGGCTACTACTCCAGCCTGGACGCCGACAGTGAAGGCGAAGAGGGCCGCTTCTACGTCTGGAACCGGGAAGAGGTGCAGAAACTGCTGATCGCGGAGGAATATGCCCTCTTCGCACCCCGCTACGGGCTGGACCGCAGGCCCAACTTCGAGGGCAGGTGGCACTTGCTCACCTTCGCCACCCTCGAAGCGCTCGCCGAAGAGTCCGGGCTGCCGCTGCAACAGGTGGAAACCCTGTTGGAACAGGCCCGGAAGAAGCTCTTCGCGGCCCGGGAAGAGCGGGTCAGACCGGGGCGGGACGAGAAGATCCTCACCGCCTGGAATGCGCTCATGATCCGCGGCATGGTGCGCGCAGGCCGCCTGCTGCAGCGCCCGGAATGGATCGAATCGGCCGCGACGGCGCTGGAATTCATACGTGAAAATCTCTGGCAGGAAGGGCGGCTGCTGGCGGTACACAAGGACGGCGTCTCCCGTCTCCCCGCCTACCTGGACGACCACGCCTGGCTCATCCAGGCATTGCTTGAGCTGCTGCAGCACCGCTGGAACAGCCGCCATCTCCAGTGGGCCACGCAGCTGGCCGACGTGATGCTCGAACACTTCGAAGACAGGGAAAACGGCGGTTTCTACTTCACCGCCGAAGATCACGAAGCGCTCCTCCAGCGTCCCAAGAGCTTCACCGACGACGCCACGCCCTCAGGCAACGGCATCGCGGCACAGGTACTGCTGGAGCTGAGCCACCTCACCGGCGAGATGCGCTACTTCGACGCGGCCGAAGGCACCCTGAAAGCCGCCTGGTGGGGCGTCCGCCAGGCACCCCAGGCCCACGCGAGCCTGCTGCTGGCACTGAAGTCGCTGCTGGACCCCGGCGAACAGATCATCATCCGCGGAGCAGCGGAAGCATTGCCGGAATGGCAACAGGCCGCGCTGGCATCCTTCCAGCCGGAGCGCACCCTCTACGCCCTCCCCGAAACCGAAAGCAATCTGCCTGCTCCGCTGGCCCAACGTCGAACCCGAGGCAAGGCCACCGCCTGGATCTGCCGCGGCTTCGAATGCCTGCCTCCGGTGACCACCCTGAAGACACTCAAGGAAAACCTTTCAGCCTGAGCGCACCAGCTCGTCCATGCGCTGCTTCACCTCATCCCAGCGCGCACCCCGGTTGCCGCCCTCCGCCATCAGTTCCATGAGGCGGTAGGCGATCTGCCGCTCTTCGGCTTCGAGATCGCGCAGCTTGGTGAGTTTGAACAGGCAACCTGCCCGCTCGTATTCCAGGGTATTCACCAGTGCATAGAGGACCAGCGCAGCGGCGGAATGGGGCGCCTGCTCGATCTTCATCAGCACTTCATCAAGTACAAAAGTTGACATCTCCTTTCCAGATGGCCATGCTCGAAAAAAACGGCCTTGCCGGTCGAACGAACAAATTACAAGGTAGCAAAGGGGAATGGATATGAACATACGCAAACCGATCATCAATGCGCTTGGCGTCAGCCTGCTGGTCACCGGCCTGCCCTTGGCGGCCGAACCCATACCCTCGGGCTTCCGCGAGATGACGCCGGAGGAAGCCGTTCAGCTGCAAAAGGCGCTCGCAGAATCGGTCACCGTTCAGCCGCAGCCGGAGACCGCAAGCACCGAGACCACATCTGCCGCACCACCCGAGGGCGAGGTGGCCGCGGGAAAGCCCGCAGAGCCCGAGGTTAAAAAAGCCGCGCCTGCCAGCGAGCCGGGCACCCCACAGGAACCGCAGGCGGTCGCAACCGAAAAAACTGCTGAAACCGGCACCCCGGCCGAGCCCGACAACCGCTATGCCGAGATGCGTCGCTCCCGCGAAGCCCTGATGAAATCCATGGAAGAACGGCGCCTCGCCCTGCAGAAGCGGCGGGAAGCCCGCATAAAGGAGATCGAAGCCGAAGCCGAGCGCGCGCGCAAGGAGGCCATGAAGCGGCGCCAGGAACATATGCAGGAGATGGCCGCGCTCATGAAGCAGATGGAGGAGCAGCGCCAGAGGGAGGAAGCGATGCGCAGGAAGATGGAAGCACAGATCGAATCCGGCATCGAAAACGTGGGTCGCCCAACGGCACCGCCTCCCCGCGGCTATTATGGTTACCCCTCCTCACCCCGTTACCCGGCCTATGCCCCCGCCCCCTACTACCCGCAACGCTACCGTGGGTATGCACCACCCTACGGGGTTTACCCATACTGGTGACAGCCTGGAAAAGCGCCCGCCATAGGGCGCTTTTTCATTTCCTCATCTCGTTGCCGGCCTTCTCCAGCTCCTGCGCTTCGGCGTGAGAGAGCCGCTTCCACGGCAAAGGAACCAGCCCTGGCACCTTCCTGCGGTAGTGTGCATAGGCGTTTCCGTAGTAGCTGAGCAGCTTCTTCTCCTCGAGCCGCGAGCCGATGACGAAGTAGAGGGTCATCATGATCACGCTCACCAGCATGGCTGGGGTCATGTCGCGGGTCCAGATCAGCACCAGTCCCAGGAAATACCAGGGATGGCGCACGTGGCGGTGCAGGGGAGAGACGCGGAAACGCTCCTGGTCTTCCACCCGCCGCTCCTGTTCGCGCAGCTGCCGCACGCCCAGGAACTCGGAGCCGTCGTAGTAGCGCAGTGACCAGAGAAAACCGAGCAGCGCTGCCAGCGCCAGGCCGTTGGCGATCCACCACCAGACTCCCGTCCACTGGATGACCGGCTCCCCGCCGATGGCAAAGGTCATGAACAGCGGCACCAGAACGCCAACCATGGCAACCGCGTTGAAGAAGAGCCGGTAGGCGGGCATCAGGCGGGGCCATCGGGAGGCCACCCGGCGCTTCACCGTCAGGCTGGCCAGCGCCGAGTGGATAGCGAAGTAGCCCAGCCAGGCGACCACCAGCCAGATCAGGCGCGGATCCTTCACAACACGTCCTTCACCAGCCTGCGGATGCGTCGCACGTAGTGGCGGGTCTGGCCGGGCAGGTAGTCGTCCACCTGGTCCCAGCGCTCCACCTTTCCGAGTTTCTTCAGCACCTTGGTTTGTAGGCCCGGCGCACCCGCATATGGCCGGCATTGTAGGCACCGAAGGCGAAATAGAGCCGCTCGCCGGGGTCCAGCGATTCATTCTTCCACTTGTCGTATAGATGGCGGTCGTAGAAGATGCCCGCCGCAATGTTCCACTTCGGGTCATCCAGGCTGATGAGCGAAGGATTCTTCTTGCGCAGGTAGTCGTAGGTGGATGGCAGGATCTGCATGATCCCCACGGCACCGGACTTGCTCCGTGCCTTGGGGTTCAGGCCGGATTCGGCGATCCCCTGGGCCTTGAACCAGCGCCAGTCGAGCAGCGGCCCGAAGTAGTGCTTGCTGTACTTGCGGAAGTAGCGGTCGTATCGGTCGGTCCAGTGCTCGTGATCCACGCCCTTGAAGGTGGCCGCCAGAGCCACGGTGGGAACCACCATCAGCAGCAGCCACAGACGCACTCAGTTCAGCCCCAGCCCGATCACCAGCCCCATGGCGGTACCGATACCTATGAACATGCCCATGATCATCAGACCCACGGCCTGGTTGCCCTGCGCAAGCTGCTCCGGAATGCTGAAATTGACGATATGGCTGAAGACCTTGCAGCCGAGCCACATGAACAGCAGGGTCAGCACACCACCCATGCAGGCATAGAGCGCATTGAGCAGCAGCGGATCGATGGAAGCGGTCATGGAGAGTCCCCTGAGCTGGACTGCTTCGATGGTAGCTGGCCGCCAGCCCCCTGACAAGAAACCTACTTTCCGTGCAGATACTCCTCGTCGCTGAAGGAGATGATCCAGTGCGGCTTGTAGATGACGATCATGGCTGCCAGCCAGCCGTTGAGCATGCTCTCGGGAAAGAACATCATGGGCATGAGATAGAGAAAGTTCTGCTTCAGCTCGTGCCAGGGATAGATCCCCAGCGACAGCAGTCCGCCGACGATGCACAGCGACATGACCAGGAAGATGAAGCCGCCGGCGGCAAAGGCATTCACCAGCACGTAGACGAAGAAGTGCTTGGGCGCATAGGCGCGGGTGAGACCGAGAATGACCTGGGTGAGGGTGGCGGGCAGCACCACGGCGAACACCACCGACGGCAGGAACCCGCTCCAGTCGTTGAGTCCCGCCAGCACCACCCCGGCAAGGGCCAGACTGCCGGCCAGGATGGCCAGCGACCAGCGCAGCATGAGGGTGACGATCACCATCCCGGAGAGGTGCCAATAGAAACCGGGCTGGATCTCCACGCGCATGTTCCAGAGGAAGAACAGGAACACGATGGCCCCCAGCCAGACGTGCTGCTGGCGCGCATCCTTCAGCCGCCCCCAGTCCGCCCAGCGCAGGGCATACCAGAGGGCCACCAGGTAGACGGCCCCGAACAGGACCAGCCAGGCGGAATGGAATAGACTACCGGACAACTCCATTGGTTACAGACGATTACTCATACAGTGGAATACAGACAACTCGGCCGCAGCCGGATCCGCGTCAGCGCCATCTGCCTCGGCACCATGACCTTCGGCGAGCAGAACACGGAAGCGGAGGGCCACCAGCAACTCGACTACGCCCTCGAGCAGGGGATCAACTTCATCGACACGGCCGAATTGTATCCCATCCCCCCGTGCCGGGAGACACAGGGCCGCACCGAAACCATCATCGGCAACTGGCTGAAGAAGCGCAACAACCGCGACCAGGTAATCCTCGCCACCAAGGTGGTGGGGCCAGGGCGCGACTGGCTCGACCACTTCCGCGGAGGTGACAACCGCCTGGACCGGAAGAACATCGAAGCGGCAATCGAGGGTAGTCTACGTCGCCTGCAGACCGATTACATTGACTATTACCAAGTCCACTGGCCCGACCGCCAGACCAACTGCTTCGGCAAGCTGGAATTCCCCTGGCCCGACCCGCCCGAGACCGGCGAGATTCCCATCGAGGAGACCCTGGAGGTGCTCGGCGACCTGGTGAAATCGGGCAAGGTCCGCGAGATCGGCGTGTCCAACGAGACCCCCTGGGGCACCCTGCGCTATCTCTGCCTTGCTGAAGAGAGAGGCTGGGCACGCATCCAGGGCATCCAGAACCCCTACAGCCTGCTCAACCGCAGCTTCGAGGTGGGGCTCTCGGAAATCACCTACCGGGAACAGGTCGGACTGCTCGCCTATTCGCCCCTGGGCTTCGGCGTGCTCAGCGGCAAGTACCTCGGCGGCCGGCGTCCCGCGGGCGCCCGCCTGACCCGGTTCCCCGATTACACCCGCTACAGCAACCCCCGGGCCGAAGCGGCCACCGCGGCCTACGTGGAGCTGGCGCGGGAAGCCGGAATGGACCCCGCGCAGATGGCCCTCGCCTTCGTCACCGGCCGCCCTTTCACCACCAGCACCATCATCGGCGCCACCACCCTGGAGCAGCTGCGCACCGACATCGACAGCGTGAACCTCCAGCTGGACGCTCCCCTGCTGGAAGCCATCGACGGGATCCACCAGCGCTATCCCAACCCGTCGCCCTGAAGGTTCCTCAACATCGCCCCGATACGCTCGGCGGGAACCTGCTTGCCATAGTAGTTGCCCTGGGCCTCGTCACACCCGGCCTCGCGCAGGAACTGGTCCTGCTCCGCCGTCTCCACGCCCTCGGCGATGACCTTCAGCCCCAGGGTCTTGCCCAAGGCGATTACTGCGCGAGCGATCACCCGGTCGTTCTCGTCGTGGGGAATGCCATCGATGAAAGAGCGATCGATCTTCAGCTTGGAGATGGGCAGCAGCTTCAGGTAGGCGAGCGAAGAGTATCCGGTACCGAAATCGTCGATGGCCAGCTCGATGCCCATGCTGCGCAACCGCTTCATGGTGGCAATGGATTCGTCCACCCGGTTCATCACGAAGCTCTCGGTGATCTCGAATTCCAGTGCCGTGGGCGGGCAGTTGTTGCGCTCGAGGACGTGGCTGACTCTTTCCAGCAGCGCAGGATCCCCCAGCTGTTTCCCGGAGAGGTTCACGGCCACGACCCCGGTATCCAACCCCTGCTCCTGCCAGGCCATGAATTGCCGGCACGCCTTCTCCAGCACCTGCTCGCCCAGCTGCACGATGAGCCCGGCCTCCTCCGCCAGCAGAATGAACCGCTCCGGAGCAACCGCTCCCAGCTCTGGATCACTCCAGCGCGTGAGCACCTCCAGGCCCACCAGCTGGCCATCCTCCAGGCTCACCTGCGGCTGGTAATGAACCTCGAGCGTATCGGTTTCCACGGCCCGGCGCAGCGCGGCTTCCATCACGGCACGCTCCACGGTTTCGCGGGTCATCTCCTCGTCATAGAGCTGGTAGGTGTTGCGACCCGCCTCCTTGGCCCTGAACATGGCCGTATCGGCATTGCGCAGCAGGGTCTGGGCATCAGCACCATCCTGGGGATAGATGCTGATGCCGATGCTCAGCGTGATGCTGAACTGGTGACCGGGGATGCTGAAGGGCTTCCTGAAGGCCTGGGTAATGTGCTGCACACCCACCACCACGTCTGCTGGTTCATTCAGCGACTCCATGATCACGGCGAACTCGTCTCCACCGATCCTGGCAATGGTGTCGGTTTCACGCACTGCCTGGCGCAGCCGTTTCGCCACCTCCTTGAGCAGCTCGTCGCCCACCCCGTGCCCGTAGGTGTCGTTGATCTGCTTGAACTGGTCGAGATCGAGAAAGAGCAGAGCCAGGTTGGTACCCTGTCGCCGCGACTGGCGGATGGAGTGCTTCAGGCGGTCGAAGAAGAGCAGCCGGTTCGGCAAACCCGTGAGCGGGTCGTGGTGCGCCAGGTGATCGAGTCGATCCGTCTTCTGTTCCAGTTCCGCGGTCTTGCTCTTCACGAGCTGCCGCACCAGAAGAACCAGGAACACCACCAGGCCAAGCAACAGCAGCGCCATGAGGGCGACCCAGTACAACCAGCGCTGTACCTGTGATGCCTCGGCAGGAACCAGCCAGCGCGCCATGGCCTGGTGGTAAATCGAATCCCTGTCCTGCTTCCAGGCGGTCAGGTAATCATCGACGATCGGCAACAAAGGGGCCGTAGCAGAAGGTGAAGCCGCAATGTAGAGCAGCGTGGGCCGTATCAGCACCCTGGATTCACGCAGGCCATACTCCGCGGCATTGCGCCAGCCGAAGTAGGTGTTCACCAGTCCGGCAGCCACCTTGCGTGACTGCACCAGGCGGAAGACATCCTGCATGCCGGGCACCTCCAGGTAATCGGGCTCGATCCCCAGTTCACGTGCCCGTTTCTTCAGGGCTTCGTACTGGATGCTCTCCTGTACCACCGCAACCTTCCGGCCATCCAGCGCCTTCAGGGAGAAAAGCTCCTCGTCGCCGGGCGTGTAGAAAACGGACCAGCTCGAAAGGGCCACTTCCCTGCCAAAACCGAATCGCCTGCCCCTCGCCTTTGAATAGGCCACGTCCGGCAGCAGGTCGATGCGCCCCTTTTCCAGCAAGTCGAGGCACCCTTCCCAGTGACAGTGGCGGTATTCGAGTTGCCACTGCTCCTGGCGTGCAATCTCCTCCAGGAGATCGATGAAGAACCCCGCGGGATGGCCCGCCTCATCAACGAATATCTTGGGACTGTTCTGGTAGACGCCGACCCTGACCGGCTGCCCCCCGAAGGCTGCCTGCACCAGAAAAAACGGACACAGAAGGAGAAAAAGACGCAAGCTCCGCTCAACGACCAGAGCCATGTTCCGGCCCCAGAGAGGTTTTATCCGCAGGATTTCCCGATGCGCCCGATGACACTTAAGACTACCGCCTGTCGCGATTGATTGCGGCCCTGATTCTAGCATCGAACCAGGACTCCTGTGAAAACAGGCACCTATGCCCATTTCCAGCCAAAAAGCACGGCTGTGACAAGGCATTATAAAGCGCATTTTGCGCGTATAATCGAACCTCGCTCAAATTCCGGCCGATTACCCATGCAACGCAAAGCTGTCGCCCTGATCTCCGGAGGCCTCGATTCGCTGCTGGCCGTCCGGATCATCCAGGAACAGGACATCCACGTCGAGGGCATCAACTTCTTCACCGGTTTCTGCGTGGAGGGGCACACCCATGCCATCCGCAAAAAGGACCAGAAGAAACCCAAGCGCAACAACGCCCTGTGGGCAGCGGAACAGCTCGGCATCAAACTCCACATCGTCGACATCGTTGAAGAGTACAAGCAGGTGGTGTTCAACCCCAGGTACGGGTACGGCGCCAACCTGAACCCCTGTCTCGACTGCAAGATCTTCATGGTGAAGAAGGCGAAGGAGTGGATGGAGGCCCACGGTTTCGATTTCATCATCACCGGCGAAGTGGTGGGACAGCGCCCCAAGTCGCAGCGCAAGGACACCATGCCCATCGTGCAGCGCGACTCCGGAATCGGCGACCGGCTGCTGCGACCCCTGTGCGCGAAGAATCTGCCCCCCACCCTGCCGGAGCGTGAGGGCTGGGTGGACCGGGAGAAGCTCTACGATTTCTCCGGCCGCACGCGCAAGCCACAGATGGCGCTGGCAAAACAGTTCGGCTTCGAGGATTATGCCCAGCCTGCCGGCGGCTGCTGCTTCCTCACCGATGAACAGTATTCGGTGAAGCTGCAGGACCTGTGGAAGGCCCGCGGCTCCAGGCAGTACGAAATGGACGACATCATGCTGCTCAAGGTGGGCCGCCACATTCGCTCGCGCCCCGAATACAAGTTGATCATCTCCCGCGAGGAGGGGGAAGGAAAGTTCCTCCAGGGCTACCGCAAGCTCTATCCCAGCCTCAAGACCGTGAGTCACCCCGGCCCTCTCTGCCTCATCGACGGTGACTTCGCCGAGGAGCAGATTGAGGAAGCGGCACGTATCGTGGCCCGCTACAGCCAGGGCAAGAACGCTCCCGAGGTGGAACTGGAATACCGCGATACCGAAGGCAATACCCGCCTGGTGACGGTCACCCCCCTTGCACCACACGAGTTGAAGAAGGAATGGGTAGTATGAACAGGCGCCTGTCGTTGGGCACGCTACGCTTTGCCCAACTTCCATCGATTTTCCAGGCAGATTGGGCACAGGCCGAAGGCCCTTCCCAATACGCCAAGCGGTGTTTCTCCCGATGAGCCGCCATCTCCTCGACTGCCGCCGTCTGCTCTGCCCGATGCCGGTGATCCGCATCCAGGACCGCATTGCCGAACTGGAGCCCGGCGACGAACTGGAAGCGATCTGCACCGATCCGGGGGTGATGCAGGACATTCCCGCCTGGTGCCGCATCAACGGCCATCAGGTTCTCGAAACGCGCGAAGAGGACGACGAATACATCCTGCTCCTCCGCGTGGGCGAAGGCGAATGAGCGAGTCCCCCCGAATCGGCAGCCAGGAGCATCGCGACCAGCGCCGTGACGCCTCGGCACGGGTGGCCTGGGTCGGCGCCGGCGTCAACCTGCTCCTGAGCGTAGTGAAGATCATCGTGGGCATCGTCGGCCACTCCCAGGCCCTGATCGTGGACGGCATCCACTCGGTCTCGGACCTGCTCACCGACGTATTGGTGCTGTTCGCCTCCCGGCACGCCGCCCACGGCCCCGACGAGAGCCATCCCTACGGCCATGGCCGCTTCGAGACCGCAGCCACCCTGGCGCTGGGTGCCTTCCTAGTGCTCATCGCCGGCGGCATCATGTGGGACTCGGTGGAGCGGCTGATGCGCCCCGAAGCGGCCTGGTCACCGGAACCCATCGCGCTCTACGCCGCACTCTTTTCCATCCTCGCCAACGAAGGACTCTTCTGGTACACACGGGCGGTGGCCAGGCGCATCCGCTCCGACCTGCTCATGGCCAATGCCTGGCACCACCGTTCCGATGCCGTCTCCTCCGTCGTGGTACTGGCAGGCGTGGGCGGCGCCCTGCTCGGCTACACCTGGCTCGACCTGGTGGCCGCCCTCATCGTCGGCTTCATGGTGGCCAAGATCGGCTGGGATCTCGGCTGGGGCGCCATGCGCGAACTGGTGGACGAGGCCCTGGAAGAGGAGAAGGTGCGCGAGATCCGCAGGGCCATCATCGATGTCCCGGGAGTCAGCTCCATCCACATGCTGCGCACCCGCCGCCAGGGCCACGAGGCCATGGCCGACGTGCACGTGCAGGTGGCCCCCTGGATCTCGGTCTCCGAAGGACACATGCTGAGTATCGCCGTGGAAGAGCAGATCAAGGCAGCCGTGGAAGAGATCACCGACGTTACCGTCCATATCGACCCGGAAAACGATGAAGAGCAGCCCACCTGCAAGGGGCTGCCGCTGCGCGAAGAGGTGATGAAGGAACTACAGCAGGCTTGGTCCCACCTGCGGTGCCTGGGCCGCGAGGAGCGCATCCTGCTCCACTACCTGGCCGGGAAAATCGACCTGGAGATCTTCTTTCCCCTCGCCTGCTACGAGGGCGAGGCCGAGTCCCGCAAGCTGCAGGAGTCCATGACCAAGGCACTGCGTAGCCTGTCCCACTACGGGGAGGTCCGGCTCTATTTCGGCTGAAGGACAGTCCTGCACTGGGAAAGTGCAGCCCCGGCTCAGCCTGCACCACTTTGGTGAGCATGACCCCTCTGCCCCGGGCGCGGATTTTCAGAAGAAACCTTGATAGACCAATCAACCATTTGACCTTGACCTCTTTGGGGGTTGAGTGGCATGGTTCCTGCTCCGCTGACAAGGCTAAGCATTTACCGGCCGCTCCACGCGGGAGCCGGCCACCCGATTCGATAACCAACCTGGAGGGGCAAATGTCCGCAAAAGACGTCCTCAAGATGATCAAAGACAACGACGTGAAATTCGTCGATTTCCGTTTCACCGATACCCGTGGCAAGGAGCAGCATGTCTCTGTCCCGGCCAATATCATCGATGAAGATATTTTCGAAGAAGGCAAGATGTTCGACGGCTCGTCCATCGCCGGCTGGAAAGGCATCAACGAGTCCGACATGATCCTGATGCCGGACCCGGACACCGCGGTCATCGACCCCTTTGCCGACGAAACCATGCTTAACCTGCGTTGCGACATTCTCGAGCCCTCCACCATGGAAGGCTACGAGCGCGATCCCCGCTCCGTGGCCAAGCGCGCCGAAGCCTACCTGAAAAGCACCGGCATCGCTGACGTGGCCTACTTCGGCCCCGAGCCCGAGTTCTTCATCCTCGACGACGTACGCTGGGGCGCGGACATGTCCGGCGCCTTCTACAAGGTGGATTCCGAAGAAGCCGAATGGAACACGGAAAAGGTCTATGAAGACGGCAACATCGGCCACCGTCCCGGCCTGAAGGGCGGTTACTTCCCCGTGCCTCCCGTCGATTCCCTGCACGACCTGCGTGCCGCCATGTGCCTGGCCCTGGAAGAGATGGGCGTCAAGGTCGAGGTGCACCACCACGAAGTGGCCACCGCCGGACAGTGCGAGATCGGCACCATGTTCGACACCCTGGTGAAGCGCGCCGACCAGAACCAGATCATGAAGTACGTCATCCAGAACGTGGGCCACGCCTACGGCAAGACCGTCACCTTCATGCCCAAGCCCCTGGTCGGCGACAACGGCTCCGGCATGCACGTGCACCAATCCCTGGCAAAGGGTGGCGAGAACATCTTCGCCGGTGACCAGTACGGCGGCCTCTCCGAAGCCGCGCTCTACTACATTGGTGGCATCATCAAGCACGCTCGCGCCCTGAATGCCTTCACCAACGCTTCCACCAACAGCTACAAGCGCCTGGTGCCCGGCTTCGAGGCGCCCGTGATGCTGGCCTATTCCGCCCGCAACCGTTCCGCCTCCATCCGCATTCCCTGGGTCTCCAGTCCCAAGGCGCGCCGTATCGAGGTTCGCTTCCCCGATCCCACCGCCAACCCCTACCTGGCCTTCTCCGCCATGATGATGGCCGGCCTGGACGGCATCCAGAACAAGATCCATCCCGGCGACGCCATGGACAAGGACCTGTACGACCTGCCTGCCGAGGAAGCAGCCGCCATCCCCACCGTCTGCCACAGCCTGGATCAGGCACTGGAAGCCCTGGACGCGGATCGCGAGTTCCTCACTGCCGGCGGCGTCTTCACCGACGACCTCATCGACGGCTACATCGAGCTGAAGATGGAAGAGGTGACCCGCCTGCGCATGACCACCCACCCGGTGGAATTCGACATGTACTACAGCCTGTAAAAAAACCGGGAAACCGGCACGGAAAACGATCCTTCGGGAGCGTTTTCCGTTATTTTAACCCGGAAAATTCATGAATTTTCCGGGTTAGGAGGCGTTCCAGCGCTGTTCCGCCTCGCGATCGGACGCGCGCGCCTCCACCCAGCGCTCCCCCTCTTCCGTCCGTTCCTTCTTCCAGAAGGGAGCCCGGGTCTTGAGCCAGTCTATGATGAACTCGCAGGCACGGAACGCATCACCGCGGTGACGACTGGCCACGCTGACCAGCACGATAGGATCCTCTGGCCTCAGCTCGCCCACGCGGTGAATCACCCGCACCCCTTCGAGCTGCCAGCGGGATTCTGCTTCGTCGATGATCTTGCCGAGGGCCTTTTCGGTCATTCCCGGGTAGTGTTCCAGGGTCATGGCACTCACCCGGTCGCCATCGTTGATGTCACGCATCAGCCCGAGAAAGGTCACCACCGCCCCGGCGCGCGGATTGCCGGCACGCACCGCCTGCTCCTCGGCCGCCGCATCGAAGGGCGCCTCCTGGACCGAAACATATCGTCGCACTAGACTCATCTTTATCATTGTAGGTCGGGCTTTAGCCCGACAACAAGCGAAAGCGCCGGATGCGCTGCGGCTTATCCGGCCTACGAAATCCGGTTGCCGGCCCCACAGGAAGGCTGACCACTAAAACAACGACGCACTCAGCTCGTTCACCGCCGCCAGCATGTCGGGGTCGTCGGTGAGCGCCTGGGCGATGGCACTGGAGCAGGCAGTGACCGGGGCGATGCCCGAGGCCATGAGCCGCGCCGCGTGCACCAGCAGCCGGGTGGAGGCCCCTTCGTCAAGCCCCTGGCCCTTGAGGTTGCGGGTCATCTGGGCGAACTTCACCAGCTGGCGGGCGGTGGCAGCGTCGATGCCGGTCTCCTTCTCGATGATCTTCTGCTCCAGCGCAGCATCAGGATAGTCGAACTCCAGCGCCACGAAACGCTGGCGGGTGGACTGCTTCAGATCCTTGAGCACCGACTGGTAGCCTGGATTGTAGGACATGGCCAGGCAGAACTCGGGCGGCGCCTCGAGCAGCTCACCGATCTTTTCCATGGGGAGCACCCGCCGGTCGTCGGCCAGGGGGTGGATCACCACCGTGGTATCTTTGCGCGCCTCCACCACCTCGTCCAGGTAGCAGATGCTGCCGTTGCGCACCGCCCGGGCCAGGGGGCCGTCCACCCAGACCGTCTCGCCTCCCTTGACCAGGAAACGCCCCACCAGGTCGGAAGCAGTGAGGTCGTCGTGGCAGGAGACCGTGAGCAGGGGTCGCTGCAGGCGCCAGGCCATGTGCTCCATGAAGCGGGTCTTGCCGCAGCCCGTGGGCCCCTTGAGCAGCACCGGCAGGCCGTTTTTCCAGGCGGCCTCGAATACGGCGATCTCCTCCCCCACCGGCTCGTAGTAGGGCTCCTTCTCGAAGATGTACTCTTCCGGCGTCAGTACACGGGCGTGCTGGGTCACTGGGGGCTCCTGGAAATATCTGCTCTTGTTGGTATCGACTCAATCGACTGCAGGCTGGGCAAAGCGAAGCGTGCCCAACAGAATACGCTGGATACGCTGGTATTGAGCACGGTCCTTCCGTGCCTGCACCCATGTTACCCCAGCCCAGCGGGACTATCATGCGCTGAAATCATGGATTATCCGGGCCCAGCATACGGCACATCTATTAGCATATTGGAAAATTCGATTGTTTTGGCATGGCACCGGAAAGCGAAGGGGAGTATCTTAGCCAGCTTGAATGCGGGCTTGCGCCCGTAACGGATTTCCGGTCCTCCGACGCCTGTCGACGGAGAGCCAACCACCCCAGAAATCGTAATCCGCAACGGAGGTAATTCCATGACGGAGGTAGTAGCCACAAACCAGACCATCCTGGTGGTCGGTGGCGGCATCAGCGGCATGACCGCCGCGCTGGAAGCCGCTGAAACCGGGGCTCAGGTCGTACTGGTCGAGAAACGCCCCTACCTGGGCGGCCGCACCAGCCAGCTCTACAAGTACTTCCCCAAGCTGTGCCACCCTACCTGCGGGCTGGAGATCAACCAGCGCCGGGCGAAGACCAACCCCAACCTGACCATCATCACCAATGCCGAGGTCACCGGCCTGGAAGGCGAGGCGGGCAACTACACCGCCACGGTCAAGCTCAACCCCACTTACGTCAACGACAACTGCACCGCCTGCGGCGACTGCGCCAAGGCCGTGGAGACCGAGTTCGAAGACGAGTACAACTACGGACTGAGCAAGCGCAAGGGCGCCTACCTGCCCCACGTCATGGCCCATCCCATGAAGTACGTGCTCGATCCGCGCATTATCGGCACCGATGACGCCCAGAAGGCCAAGGATGCCTGCAAGTACGACGCCATCGACCTGGAGCAGGAAGAGCAGGAGATCAACTTCCCCGTGGGTGCCGTGGTCTGGGCCACCGGCTGGAAACCCTACGATGCGGCCAAGATCCAGCCCTACGGCTACGATCGCTTCGCCAACGTGATCACCAGCGTGGAATTCGAACGCATGGCCGACCCCAAGGGCCCTACCGGCGGCAAGATCGTGCGCCCCTCCGACGGCAAGGAAGCGAAGAACGTCGCTTTCATCCAGTGCGCCGGCTCCCGTGACCGCAACCACCTGTGGCACTGCTCGCGCATCTGCTGCATGGCCTCGCTGAAGCAGACCCACTACGTGGTGGACGCCTACGGCGACGACGCCAAAGTGAGCATCTACTACATCGACATCCGCGCCATCGACCGCTTCGAGGACTTCTATGCCAACGTGAAGGCCATGGACAACGTCAGTTTCATCAAGTCCAAGGTGGCCTCCATCACGCGCAACAAGGAGAACGACAACCCCGTGTTGAACGGCGTGGATACCGAGGGTTACCACCGCTATGCCAACGAACACGATCTGGTGGTGCTGGCCATCGGCATGGAACCTTCGGTGGATGCCGACAGCCTGCCGGTGCAGGTCCAGCTCAACCGGGAAGGCTTTATCGAACCATCCGACGAGAACGGCGGCGTATTCCCCGCGGGCGTGGCGACCGACGCGCTCGACGTGAACCGGGCGGTGCAGAACGCCACCGGCGCCGCACTCAAGGCCATTCAGGTCGTCAATCGCGTAGCACGTGCGGAGGGCTGAGCAGATGTCAGACGAAAAGAAATTTGCAGCATATATTTGCACCGGCTGCGGCATCGGTGACCGTCTGGACGCCGGCCAGCTGGAGAACGTGGCCACTCGCGAGGGCCGCATGAACGTGGTCAAGCAGCACGAGATGCTGTGCAGCAAGGAAGGCGTGAAGATGATCCAGGACGACATCGACAACGATGGCGTCACCCACGTGGTCATCGCCGCCTGCTCGCGCCGCGCCAAGATGGAGGCCTTCGCCTTCCCCCAGACCGAGGTGGCCATTACCCGTGCCAACCTGCGCGAGGGCGTCATCTGGGCACGCCCAGACACCGACGAAGCGAAGGAGACCACCCAGGAGATGGCGGAAGACTACATCCGCATGTCCTGTGGCGAGATCAAGCAGATGAACCCGCCCAAGCCCTCTGGCCAGCAGGGGCGCAACCCCAACGTGCTGGTGGTGGGTGGCGGCGTCACCGGCATGACCGCAGCCCTGGAAGCGGCCGATGCCGGCTACACCGTGCACTTGGTGGAGAAGACCGGCGCCCTGGGCGGCCATGTGGCCAAGCTGCACAAGCGCGTGCCCTTCCGCGCCGCCCCGCCCGGCACCCCCAACACCCCGGACGCCAACCTGCCCATGCCGGAAGACACCGGCATCGAGGAACTGATCAAGCGGGTCGAGGAGAACGACAGCATCAAGGTCTACCTCAACAGCCGCATCACCAAGACCTCCGGGGCACCGGGCCGTTTCAGCGTGGACATCAGCGCCGAGTCCGGCGACACCGTCACCGAGAACATCGGCTCCATCGTCCAGGCCACCGGCTTCACCCTCTACGATCCCAGCGAACTCAAGGAGTTCAACTACGCCGGCTCGCCCGACGTGGTCACCAACCTGGAGTTCGAGGAGCTGACCAATGCCGCCGGTGACGGCCCCATCAAGCGCCCCTCCGACGGCAAGGAAGTGAAGGCCGTGGTCTTCGTCCAGGACGTGGGCCAGAACTCCGACGAGGAGGGCAAGCTGCCCTACGATTCCGGCGTGGGCGACCTTGTCGCCATCAAGCAGGCCCTCTACTGCAAGCACCACAACGGTGACGACTGCGACACCACCATCGTCTACAACAACCTGCGCACCCCCGGCGCGCCGGGCGAGGACTTCTACCGCTCCGGGCAGAAGAACGGCGTGATCTTCACCAAGGGCGACGTCAAGGAAGTGATCCCCGGCGACACCCTCACGGTGAAGATGCACGACAAGATCCTCGACGAGGACGCCGACGTGCACGCCGACTTGGTGGTGCTGGACGTGGGCATGGTGCCCAACTCGGGCCCCGACCCTTACGCCGCCAACGAGTCCCTCGAGGGCATGAGCGACGAGGAGCGCGCGGAAGAGCTGGAGGCCCAGGCCGAAGCCGCGGCCGCCGAGGAGGCCGGTGGACCCTCCGTTTCCGTGGAATCCATCCTCAATCTGGACTACCGCCAGGGTACCGACCTGCCGCAGCTCAAGTGGGGCTTCACCGATTCCCACTTCATCTGCTTCCCCTACGAGACGCGCCGCACCGGCATCTACGCTGCCGGCCCGGTACGCCGTCCCATGGACATCAAGCAGGCCATGGACGACGCCACCGGCGCCGCCATGAAGGCGATCCAGGAGATCGAGAACGCCGCCCAGGGCCGTGCCGCCCATCCGCGTGTTGGCGACCTCTCCTATCCCACCTTCCGCAAGGAAGGCTGCACCCAGTGCAAGCGCTGTACCGTGGAATGCCCTTTCGGCGCCATCGATGAGGACGAAGAGCGCTACCCGCAGTACAACGAATCGCGCTGCCGCCGCTGCGGCACCTGCATGGGCGCCTGCCCGGTGCGGGTCATCTCCTTCGAGAACTACTCGGTGAACACCGTCGGCGCGCAGATCAAGGAGTGCTCCATCCCCGAGGAGTGGGACGAGAAGCCCCGCATCCTGGTGCTGGCCTGCGAGAACGACGCCTACCCGGCGCTGGACCAGGCCGCTATCGCCGGCGAGGAGATCAGCCCCTGGGCTCGGGTCATTCCGGTGCGCTGCCTGGGCTCGGTGAGCCTCTCCTGGGTCACCGACTCCCTCAACAACGGCTTCGACGGCATCATCATGATGGGCTGCAAGCGGGGCGACGATTACCAGTGCCACTTCGTGCGCGGTTCGGCCATGGCCAACGAGCGCATGGCCAAGGTGGGCGACACCCTCGAATCGCTCAACCTGGAGCCCGAGCGGGTGGTGGTCCACGAGGTGGCCATCACCGACATCGAGCGTGTACCAGCGCTGATCAAGGATATGGAAGAAACCATTGAAAAGATCGGCTTGAGCCCATTCAAGTTCTGACGGAGACTTAAGTCATGAGCGATTTGAACAAGAGAATGATCGAAGAGTATCGCAACGACTTTCTCAAGGAAGTCGAAGCGAACGTTGAAGAAGGCGAGTGGGTGAAGATGTGCATGCAGTGCGGCGTCTGCTCCGGCTCCTGCCCCTTGGGCAAGCACTGGGCGCACCCGCCGCAGGAGATCTTCATGATGATCCGCGCTGGCAAGCGGGACGAGGTGCTCACTTCCGACTCCATGTGGATGTGCACCTCCTGCTACAACTGCATCGTGCGCTGCCCGCGGCAGCTGCCCATCACCCACATCATGCACGGACTGGCCACCTACTCCAAGAAGCTCGGCCTGGTGCCCAAGGGACAGCCCACGGCCACCTTCGCCGAGATCTTCTGGAACAACATGATGAAGAAAGGGCGGGTGAACGAGCTCAAGCTCGGCCTGGCCCTCTACTTCAAGGACGGTTTCGGTCCCGGCATCAAGGAGGCCCTGCGCAACAAGGACCTGGGCACCAAGATGATGAAGGCCAAGCGCATGAGCCCTGCCGAGTTCTTCGGCGGCCACGGCATCAAGGATGTCAGCGGCCTGCAGAAGATGATCAAGAAGGCGCAGGAGCTCGAAGAAGCCCGCATGAAGAAATTCGACTGACGGAGGCATCCCCAAGATGGCCAAGTACACCTATTCCTACTACCCAGGGTGCTCCTCCCAGAAGGGCGCCTCCTCTTCCAACCTGATGAAGTCGGTGCAGACCATGTGCGAGGAGCTCGACGTCGAGCTCAACGAGATCCCGGACTGGAACTGCTGCTCCGCCTCCATCGGCTACGCCAGCGGCTCCGAGCTGCCTCGGCTCACCCTCTCGGCGCGCAACATCGCGCTCTCCGAGGAACACAACAAGGAGCAGGAGATCGTCGCCACCTGCGCCGCCTGCTGGCTCGCCACCCGCGAGGCCGCCGAGCGGCTGAAAGAGGACGAGAGCCTGTTCGCGGAGGCCAACCAGGCGCTGGCCGAAGCCGGCCTCAAGCTCAACAACACCACGCCCATCAAGCACATGGCCGAGGTGCTGGTGGAGGACGTCGGCTTCGACGAAATCCAGGCCGGCGTGAAGAAGCCGCTGGAGGGGATCAAGATCGCCGGCTACGTGGGCTGCCAGACCAACCGGCCTTTCGGTATCCACGGCGAGTCCTTCGAGAATCCCGTCTACCTGGACAAGATGATCGAGGCGGTGGGTGCCGAGTCCATTCCCGATTACGAGAAGAAGGTCCAGTGCTGTGGCGGCGCCCTGGCCTTCTCCGAGCCGGACAAGTCCCAGGAGATGATCAAGGGTATCATCGAGGCGGCCTACGACAACGGTGCCGACATGATCGCCACACCCTGCCCCTTGTGCCAGGCCAACGTGGAGATCTACCAGGACCAGATCAACGAGAAGTACAACACCAAGTTCAACATCCCGGTGGTGTACTACAGCCAGTTGATCAGCGTCGCCTACGGCCGCTCCGCCTCCGACGCCGCCCTGGACGGGCAGCTCATCCCCGCCAAGCAGCTGGAGGAGATCGCCAAGAAGTAGGATCCGCAGGGATCGACAGGCAAAAGGCCCCGCGTGCGGGGCCTTTTTTCATGCCGAAAATCTTTTCGCCCCGAACACCAATGCGGCATGAAACTGAAAGGGTCCCCACGAGCCTTTGCGCTCTTTGCGGACTCTGCAAGAAAAATCATGCATCTCGCAAAGCACTCGGAGAACGCAAAGTCTCTATTCAAAACTCCCTGCTGCGTGGCACCCGGCGTTTCACCCCCACCCATGCCCTCCCCCTCGAAGGGGGAGGGCATGGGTGGGGGTAGAATGCACGCAACAGCTCCGGTTACAGGGCGCTTATCTCTTACGAGGCTTCCGCTCTTGCATCTTGACCAGCCGCTTCCAGATTCTGCGCGCTTCCGGATCGAGGCGGTTTTTCTCCAGGTAGGCCAGGAGAAAGCGCAGCCGGTCGGTGCGGCTGATGTACCGGGTACGCCGATTGAGTGTATCGAGGTCCCGCAGCATGGCCTGGTGGCGGGTCAATCGTGGACGCATCTTTTCCAGGTCGATCAGGCAGGCAGTGCGGTTGTCGGGATCGATGAAGATGTGCTTGGCATGGAGGGCATTGTGCGCCTGCTTCAGGGCATGGAAACGCCGCAGCAGATCGGCCACTTCGGGGATCAGGGCCCGGCGCAGCGCACGGGCACCTGACCAGTCCTGCTGGCGCCAATCTTCGATCAGGCGATCCATCGGAAGGTACCCCTCGAGTTCCAGCGTGGCCAGGATCACCTTCCAGCCGCTGCTACTGCGCCGTTCTGCATAGCAGACCATCTGTGGCGCGGCAATGCCCCGGGTATTGAGCAGGCGCAGGTTGCGCGCTTCGGCACGAAAGGTGGGCTCGCCGCGGAAGGGATGGCGCCAGGTCTTGCGGATATGGTTCTCCTGGCGCTTTAGGAAGATGAAAGCCTGCTCGCCGTCAGGCATTTGCAACGCCACGCGCGCCACGCCGCTCCAGCCCCCGCGCCGGTGATTGGGCGGCTCGAACCAGTCGGCCTCCAGGCTCCACAGCGACTCGAAGGTTCCGAGGCCGTTCTCTTCAAAGACGGGCCGCCATTCCGGTGCCATAAAATCATCCATCGGGTATCCCCTTTTTCTGCAGCGCCCGCATGCGTCCCTCTGCCGCAGCGAGCAATCGCCCCTCTTTCGCCAATATCTCTCGCAAGGGTCTGTTGAAATAGGTCCGCAGGAAACGCAGCAGGTCCCGCCGCGTGAGGCCGATCTCCAGGGCCGAGAACCAGAGGCTTCCCAAGTCCTTCACCTGCCAGCGCCGGGGCAGGCGACAGTGCTGCTGCATGCGGTGCAGGTCAATGAGGTAAAGGTGCAGGTCTGCTTCCCGGCCGGACCACGGCTGCTGCAGCAGGAAGTGACAGATGTAGAGATCCCGGTGATTCAGCCCGTTCTCGTGGATTTTCCGGGTCATTTCGGCAACACGCCGGATCAGGCGCCATTTCCTCATGGGAACCGGCGGTCTGTTCGGCCAATCGGCACAATAACTTTCCAGGCTCGTACAGTTTTTCAGTTCGCGCGTCACCACGAAAGAACGCTGGCGGGCAGGATTCCCGCCCTCCCGGCCAAAGGCCTCCAGCACCATGGTTTCCACGCCCAGGCGCTCCAGCCGCCGAATGGCGCGCCATTCGTTCTGCGCACCCAGCACCGGCAGGCGGCCGTTGGCCAGGTTCTTGAAGATCTCCTTCCAGCCCACACCCCAGTGGAGCTTGAGAAAATAGCCCTTGCCCTTGAGTTCGAAACGCAGGGTGCGGCGGCGGGCATTGGCTGGTTCCCGGTAGATCTCACCTTCGACAGAGAAGGCATCTGCCACGCACCTCCAGGGACGCTCCAGTTGCCTGAGAAAACCGGGGGAAAGCCAGATCATGAGAGGATGATATCGGCTGCCCGGTGGGCCATGCTGTAAAGGTCTTCCCGCTGGCCAAAGCGGACGCCGTTCTCGCGCCACTGCTCCCGCTCTGGTGATTCGAGCATCTCGGCCAGGTACCGATCGAACAGCTCCTGCGAAAAGGGCTCGGGAATCACCCTGCCCGCATCGGCCCTATCGACATAGAAGGCGTAACCGCACACCCCGGTGACCAGCACCGGCAGGCCGGCAACGATGGCCTCGAGAATCACCATGCCGGAATTCTCGTTGTAGGCGGGATGAAGCAGAAGATCCCCTCCCTGGAGGAAGCGGGGAATATCGTCACGCCCCTTCAGCACCTGGAACCGTGCCTCGACTCCCAGCTTTCGTGCAAGCCGCAGGAAGGGAACGGCATTGTCACTGCCAATGGCAATGAGCCGGGTCTTGCTGCGCAGGGGTTCGGGCAGGGCGGCAAGGGCCTTAAGGGAACGGTCCAGCCCCTTGGTGCGGAACCCGGAACCGATGCAGAGGACCAGCTTCTCCTCCTCGCCGATTCCGAACTCCCTGCGCAGACCGGAACGCAGTTCGGACGCATCCGGCCCTGCCATGCGGTCCTTCTGGATGCCCGGTGACAACATGAAGAGGCGCTCCGTCTGGGTCCCGTAGTAGCTCCTGTGTATTTTTTCCTGGCGGGGAGAGATGAGCAGGATCCGAGTCTTGCTGGCTCGTCCAAAAACAGCGGATTCCCATGCCAGGAAGTGGCGGTAGCGGGGAAGCAGCCGGGTCAGGGCACTGCGTTCCCGCATCAGCTTGTCCCGCAGGCAGGGATCGGCAGCAAAGTAGAAATCCAGGCCCGGCAACTTGTTGAAGCCGATCACCCGATCGATCCCAAGCTTGTCAAAGTACCCCTTCAACTGAACATGGAAAGCCCCGTAGCGGCTGTGATTGGTCAGGCGACGGATAGGCAATACGTGAACATGAAAACCGGGTGGTCGCTCACCTTCCCAGCTGAGCGTGAAGACATGGATCTCGTGCCCCCGCTGGCGACAGGCCTCGGCGATCCGTACCATGTCGCGCTGGAGCCCCCCAAAGGGAAAGTACTTGAACAGCACGAAGGCGAGTTTCACGATGCACCACCCATCTGGGCCTGCAGTGCCTGCCAGACTCTCCCGGGAGGCAGGGTGGCAAAACAGGGTGGCACGACCTCGCCTTTTTGATCACACCGCTTCCTCATGCAGGGCGCACATTGGAATTCCACCGAAAGGTTCTTCTGCCGGTCGCCGACAGCACCGGTAAGTTCCGTACGCGTGGGTCCGTAGAGCGTCACCGCCGGCGTCCCCACGGCCGCGGCCAAGTGTGCGAGCCCGGTATCCACCCCCACCACGCCGGAAGCTGCAGCGAGGCAGTCCCGCATACCGGTGAGCCCCAGGCGTTCCAGCAGGCGGCCCCCGCCCTGGCCGCAAAGGCGTTCTGCCCGCGCCCGCTCCTCATCCGAATGCCACGGCCACAGTACCTCGAAGCCGGCCTCGGCCGCCAGCCCGGCCAGCTCGATCCAGTAGTTTTCCGGCCACTGCTTGCTGGGCCAGGTGGTGCCATGCAGAAAAACCAGGCTGGCATCTCTTCCCGCCCTGGGAAGTTCCAGGCCGTAATCCACCGGGGTTTGGGGAAGCGCATAGTCCAGCGAAAGCGCAAAAAGCCTGCGAATCCGTTCGATGGCATGCGCTTCACGACTCACGCTGTAACGATGCTGGTAGAAAAATGAAGCCAGTGGCTCGCGGATGGAACGACGATCGTAACCAGCCACTTCGGTTCCGGCCATTCTCGCCGGAAGCGCGCTCTTGAGCAGACCCTGGGCATCGATCACCAGGTCATAACCACCCCCTTTCAGCTGCGCCCGGAGCTTTCCGGGCTCACCGTTCCGCCAAGCATGAAACCATTGTTTCCGCCAGCGGCGCAGGGCGATGGGGATGGTGCGGGATACCGCCGGGTGCCAGACTGGCACCTCCTGGAACGCCTCTTCCACCAGCCAGTGGAACTCGAGTTCCTTCCTCGCGGAAACAGCATCGGTGATCGCGGGGAAAGTGTGGATGAGATCCCCCAGCGACGAGGTCTTGACGATCAGGACCCGCATCAGGGCGTCCGGAGGCAGATGAAGGCCTGCATGGTTCCTTTCCGCTGCCTCCGGCGCGAGACGATACTCAGCACCGAAGTCTCATTGCCGCTCACCTCCGGGATGAGTGGCTGAGCGCGTGCGCTCATTCCACAAGCCTGTGCTCCTTCAGGTAGTTCATCACTTTCTCGATGCTCTCTTCGAGCGGCTCATCGTCCGTGTTCACCAGGATCTCGGGATCCTCGGGCGCCTCGTAGGGCGAGGAGATGCCGGTGTAGTTGGGAATGAGGCCGGCGCGTGCCTTGGCGTAGAGCCCCTTTACGTCCCGCTCCTCGCAGGTTTCCAGGCTGCAGTCACAATAGACCTCTACGAACTCTCCCTCGCCGAAGAGTTCACGCACCTTACGCCGCTCCTCGCGGAAGGGGGAGATGAAGGCGGTCATGGCGATGACGCCCGCCTCGACGAAGAGCTTGGTCATCTCGCCGATGCGGCGGATGTTCTCCTTGCGATCCTCCTCGCCGAAACCAAGATCGCTGCAAAGACCGTGGCGCACATTGTCACCATCGAAGACGAAGGTGCGACAGCCGTGCTGGTGCAGCTGCTCTTCCACCGCATGGGCCAGGGTCGATTTTCCGGAACCGGAAAGACCGGTAAACCAGAGCACGAAGCTGCGGTGGCCATTCATCTTTTCACGTCGTTCACGGGTCACCGTGGCCTTGTGCCAGATTACATATTCATTCATCTTGTTCACTGCTATTCCATTCCTTTCAGGGCATCCTCTACTTCGGACACCGTTATTTCCTTCATGCACTGCAGGTGCCCCAAGGGACATTCGCGCTTGAAGCAGGGACTGCATGCCAGGTTCCTGTAGAGAATGGCATGCCGTTCATTGAGCGGCGGGGTGAAACCGGGATCCGAAGAACCGTAGATCGCCACCAGCGACCGCTCGAGCGCGGCAGCCACGTGCATGAGCCCCGAATCGTTGCTCACCACTGCATCCGCCAGCGAAAGCAGATCCACTGCCTCGGCCAGCGTGGTACGGCCGGCCAGGTTCCGGCATCCTGTTGCCAACGCAGCGATATTGTCGCACACCTTCCGGTCCTTCTCCGACCCGAAGAGCCACACTTCCCAGCCCCGATTGCGGTATTTCTGCGCCAGTTCACCAAAATTCGCCTCTAGCCAGCGCTTGGCGGGGCCATACTCGGCGCCTGGACAAAGCGCCAGCACCTCCCGCCCCGACTTCTCCAGACCGTGGACCTCGAGCGCTGCCTGCACGTCGGCCTGCCTCACCTCCAGCAAGGGGGGCGGGATTTCGGGCAGGGGTTCACTGGAATCGACCGCGAGCGCCACGAAACGCTGCACCGTCATGGTGAGTGCCGACCTGTCCAATACCCGCAGGTCGTTGACCAGGCCGTAGCGCATCTCGCCGCGCCAACCGGTCCGGCGGGGAATCCCCGCAGCCCAGGGAACGATGGCCGATTTCCAGGAGTTGGGCAGGAGGATTGCCCGGTCGTAGCGCCCGGTCAGCGAGCGTCCCAGCCTCCAGCGCCGGCCCAGGCCGAGCCGCCCGTGCCCCAGGGTCATCTCGATACCCGCACGTACTTCCGGCATCCGCTCCAGCAGCGGCAGGCTCCAGCCAGGCGCCAGCACGTCGACGGCCTGTTCGGGATGGCGCTGTTTCAGCACCTTGAGCATGCTCTGGGCCATGACCATGTCCCCCACCCAGGAGGGACCCACGACCAGGGTTGCCGGCTCGCTCAATCCTCGAGAACGTAGCGGGTGCTGCAGTAGGGACAGACCGCCTCGCCGGTGGCCTCGATGGGCAGGTAGACGCGCGGATGCAGGCTCCACACCTCTTCCCCGGGCAGCGGGCAACTCAGGGGCAGCTGGTCGCGGTTCACCTTGACCGTGCGGGATTCCTGCTGTGGTGCGACTTGGGTGTTCATTGCTGATTTCTCTGTGTTTGTCGAGCGGCCTGCGGCCGAAAGTGTTCCCGGTGGTTCGGCCCGGGGACGGGCCTCCTACATCACCCCCCGTAGGAGTGGCGCCCCCGCCGCGAACCTCCCGGATCGGGCTCCCTACGATGCCTTCACGTTAGTGAGCCAGCCGTGATGCACCGGCGAGCGGCCGTGCACCACGTCGAAATACATCTTCTGCAGCAGGGTGGTCACCGGACCCCGGCTGCCGCTGCCGATGGTGCGGTTGTCCACCTCGCGGATGGGCGTCACCTCGGCGGCGGTACCCGTGAAGAAGGCTTCGTCGGCAATGTAGACCTCGTCACGGGCGATGCGTTTCTCCACCACCCGGATGTCCGCCTCTTCCGCCAGCTGCATGATGGTGCGGCGGGTGATGCCGTCGAGCGCCGAGGTGAGATCGGGCGTGTAGAGCACCCCGTCGCGGACGATGAAGATGTTCTCACCCGAACCTTCCATGACGAAGCCCTCGGCATCGAGCAGCAGCGCCTCGTCGTATCCGCTGTCCAGGGCCTCCTGCAGCGCCAGCATGGAGTTGATGTAGTTGCCGTTGGCCTTGGCGCGGCACATGGTGATGTTGACGTGGTGGCGGGTGAAGGAGGAGACGCGGATGCGGATACCCTTCTCCATGGCCTCGTCGCCCAAGTAGGCCCCCCACTCCCAGGCCGCCACCATGCAGTGCACGCGCAGGTTGTCGGCGCGCAGCCCCATGCCCTCGGAGCCGTAGAAGCACATTGGCCGGATGTAGGCCGAGTCGAGCCCGTTCTCGCGTACCGCGGCGATCTGCGCCTGGTTTAGCGTCTCAGCATCGTGTGGGATCTTCATGCCCAGGATATGGCCCGACTGCAGGAGCCGCTCGGTGTGCTCCTGCAAGCGGAAGATGGCGGGACCCTCATCGGTGTGGTAGGCACGTACTCCTTCGAACACACCCAGGCCGTAGTGGAAGGTATGGGTGAGCACATGCACCCTGGCCTCGCGCCAGGGCACCATTTCGCCGTCCAGCCAGATCAGGCCGTCACGGTCCGCCATCGTCTGCATATCGGTCTCCGTTCTCGTGTTCGGGTCCGGGGCCGGACATCAGCCCGGCACCTCTTCCAGCATCCACTTGCGCCACAACCGCCCCACCTCGCCACGCTCCTCGCGGAGTTCGTCCTGGGCGATCCGGCCAGGCTGCTCCTGCAGCACGCAACGGTGGTACGCACCGCGCAGCCGCTGGTAGGCCAGGGTAAGCGCTTCCGCCTCGTCGCCCGGCATGAGCCCCTCTTCGGCGAGGGTCTCGAGCAGGCGGATGTTGTCCGTCCAACCGGTGAGCGCCGGCTTGTCCGCCGCCCATCTCAGAACAGCGTATTGAACCATAAACTCGATGTCGGTGATACCTCCCGCCCCCTGCTTGAGGTCGAACCACTGGCGGTCGCTCTTGTCCAGCGAGGCGCGCATCTTTTCGCGCATCTTCACCACTTCGGCACGTAGTTCGCCGGCATCGCGCCTCAGGCAGAGCACTTGGTGGCGAATGGCATCAAAGCGGCTCATCACCGCCTCGCTGCCGGCAATGGCCCGGGCACGCACCAGGGCCTGGTGCTCCCAGGTCCAGGCATTTTCGAGCTGGTACTTCTCGAATCCCCCCAGGGAGCTCACCAGGGGCCCGGAGTTGCCGTTGGGCCGCAGGCGCATGTCCACTTCGTAGAGAATCCCCGAGGGCATGCGGGTGGAGAGCAGGTGCACGATGCGCTGCCCCAGCCGGGCATAGAAGACATCGTTGGCCACCGGCCGCTTCCCGTCGGTGGTGGCCGATAGCGGATAGTCGGCATGCAGGAACACCAGGTCGAGATCCGAGCCGTAGCCGAGCTCGATGCCGCCCAGCTTGCCGTAACCGACGATGAGAAACCCCTTGCCCTCCACCTGGCCCGGCCGGCCGTGACGGGTGGCGACCTGGTCCCAGGCCAGCTCGAGCACGTGCGCAAGGACCACCTCGGCGATCTCGGTGAGATAGTCGCTCACCACCATCAGCGGAATGGCTCCGGTGATGTCCGCCGCGGCGGTGCGCAGCCGGTTGCCCGCGGCGAACTGGCGCAGCCGTTCCATCTGCTGCTCCAGGTCCTCCGGATCGATCTTCTCCAGCAGGATGGACAACTCCTGGTCGAGCTCTTCCCGTCGCAGGGGCGCGTAGAGGCGGCGCGGGTCGAGCAGTTCGTCGAGCAGCACCGGGTAGCGGATGAGCTGCTCCACCACCCAGAGGCTTTCGGCGGCCAGGCGCACCAAGTGCTCGACCACCTGGGGATTCTCCAGCAGCAGGTCGAGATAGGCGGTGCGACGCACGATGGCCTGCAACAGGCGCAGCAGCCGCTCGAGGGCGGTCTCCGGCCAGCGACACTGGCCGATGGCCTCCAGCAGCCGCGGCATGAGCCGGTCCAGCTTCTCCCGGGCACCCGCCGTGAGCGACCGGCAGGCAGAAGACTCGCGGAACGCTTCCAGCTGCGCCAGCACCGCGCCGGTTTCGTGGAAACCGGCTTCCGCCAGCAGCGCCTGCAGCTCATCGGGATCACCGTCGCCCAGCCAGGCGCGCAGCAGCGGCCGGGCATCCTCCGCTTCCACCGCAAACACCTGCTGGAAATGGTGGTCCACGCGCGCCCGGTGCGCTTCCAGCTCACGCTCGAAGGCAGGCCACGCCTCGAAGCCCATGCTGCGGGCCAGCCGCTGGCGCCCGGCCTCGTCCGCGGGCAGCAGGTGGGTCTGCTCGTCCCGCCAGGCCTGGATGCGGTTCTCGGTGAGGCGCAGGAACCCGTAGGCCGACGAGAGCTCCTGCACCGCCTTTTCCGGCAATAGTGAGCGCTTACCCAGCCGTTTCAGCACCTCGAGGATGGGGCGCACCTGCAGCGCTGGATCGCGTCCGCCATGGACCAGCTGCAGCGCCTGGCCGATGAACTCGATCTCGCGGATGCCGCCGCGCCCCAGCTTGATGTTGGCATCCATGCCCCGCCGGTGCATTTCAGCCTGGATCATGCGCTTCATGTCGCGAATGGCGTCGATCACGCCGAAATCGATGTACCGGCGGAAGACGAAGGGACGCAGAATGTCCAGCAACTGCTCCCGGTAGGCCGCCTCGCCCGTGATGGGCCGCGCCTTGATCATGGCGTAGCGCTCCCACTCGCGCGCCTGGCCGTAGTAGTAGTTCTCCATGGCCCCGAAGCTGATGGCCAGCGGGCCCGCTTCGCCGAAGGGACGCAGGCGCATGTCCACGCGGAACACGAAACCCTCTTCGGTCTGCCTGCCCAGCAGGTTGATGAGCTGGCGCCCCAGGTTGGTGAAGAACTGCTCGTTGGGAATGGCGCGCCGCCCGTCGGTCTGACCGTGCTCGGGAAAGGCGAAGATCAGGTCGATATCGGAAGAGAGATTCAGCTCGCGGGCACCCAGCTTGCCCATGCCCAGCACCACCAGTTCCTGGGGTTCACCCTCCGCACTGCGCGGGGTTCCCCACTTCTCCACCGCCCAGCGGTAGAGGTGGTCGAGCCCCTGGCGGATACTGATGTCGGCGAGCTCCGAAAGATCCTCCAGCGTCTCGGCGAGGCTGGCCCGGCGGGTGATGTCGCGCCAGATGATGCGCACCATCTGGCGACGGCGGAACCGGCGCAGGCGGACGGCCAATGCCGCTTCGTCCGTGACACCCTCCAGCACCCCGTGGAGTGCTTCGCCCAGGGCACCCGGCTGCAATGAAGCAGCGAGTTCACCGCTTTCGGCCAGAGAGACGAGCATCCGGGGGTCACGGAGACAACTTCTGGCCAGGTATTCACTGGCCTCCCATACTTGCGGAAGTTCTGCCTCGAATTCTGGATAGGCGGCGAATAGCTTACTCTCGGGCAATGCCGACCATTCTGCGAGCAGTGGGCTTGACGACGAACTGCTCACCTCAAGGCGCCACGGCCTTTTCCGCCAGCATGCGCAGCACTCCCTGCATCTTGGCGACCAGCTTGGCGCGATCGGTGATGCCGTGGCGCTTCGCGATCCAGGCCGGGTCGTTCCAGGCCACGTGCACCTTGCCCTGTGCATCCTCCCAGACGAGATATTTCATGGGCAGGTCGATTCCAGCGGTGGGGCTGCTCTGCATGAACAGGGTGCCCGCCTTGGGCTTGCCGAAGATGAGAATTTCCTCCGGAAGCAGTTTCAGGCCCACCTTGGCAGCGCCCTTGCCGTGGTCCCAACGCACCGCAATGGTGAAACCGGCCTTGGTCACGGTTTTTTCCAGCCGGTCGGTGGTCTCCTTCACACCATAGGGGCTGACGATGGAGACGAGGCCTTCCACCGCAAAGGCCTCGCTGCCACTCAGGGCAAGCAGCAGAAAAAGGATCGTCTTCATGATTGTTCTCCGTTTTGGTTGGGTCTGGTGGTCGATGCGCTCAAGGCTCCGGCCGTTCGGTTTCGGACTCGATACCGGTGGGCAGGCCATCCAGGCTGAGGAGATTCTTTTCACGCCAGTATTCCCGCAGACCCTCCTCGCCTTTTTTTCTCGCCCAGTCGACAAGATTTGGCCGCTGGCCTCGGTACTCCATGAAAGGCACGCCCATGCCGCAGGAGGTCTGTACCAGCTCCACCCGCATGTCGAACAGCTGGCGCACGCCGGGAGTGGGATCGAAATTCGAGTAGAGCGCCACCCAGTCGTCGTCGCCCTGATGAACCGCGCGGGCTTGGCCGTAGAGGCGCAGGATCATGGGCTCACCTTCGAAGGCACAGAACATGAGCGTCATGCGCGGATCCTGGTGCAGGTGGGCAGCCGTCTCGTTTCCGCTGCCGGTGAGGTTCATCCAGAGCACCCGGTTGGCATCCAGTATTCGCAGTGAATCCAGCCCCTTGGGCCAAAGGTTGACCCGGCCGTCGGCTGCCGCGGTGGCAACGAAGAAGAGCGGCTGGGCCTCGATGAAGCGTTTCAGGTGAGCGGGGATCTCTGGATATTGTCTGGCCATTCGTCGGGCACATCCATCATGGGCCGAACTGCATCATACCGCCTGCAGGTTGGCATAGGCCACCACCAGCCACTTGCTGCCCACCTGTTCGAAGTTGACCTGCACCCGGGCGCTGTTCCCCTGGCCCTCGGCATTGAGCACCACCCCTTCGCCGAATTTCGGGTGTTGTACCCGCTGCCCAAGGCTAAAACCGCTCACTTCCAGGGTATCGTCCAGCGAGCCGCCCCGGGCGGAGTAGGGCCGCGCTACGGCGGGGCGGGCACGCACCTCCTCAGTGACCTCTGCCGGGATCTCGCGCAGGAAACGGGACGGCATGGGGAAGGTCTCCTTGCCGTGGAGCCGTCGGTTCTCTGCGAAGGTCAGCCAGAGCTGGCGCATGGCGCGGGTCATGCCCACGTAGCAGAGGCGCCGCTCCTCTTCCAGCCTGCCCGGCTCCTCGGCCGACATGCTGTGGGGAAAGAGCCCCTCCTCCATGCCCACCAGGAACACCAGGGGGAACTCCAGCCCCTTGGCGGAATGGAGGGTCATGAGCTGGACGCTGTCCTCGTAGGCTTCCGCCTGGTTGTCACCGGCCTCGAGGGCGGCGTGGGCGAGGAAGGCGTCGAGCTCGCTCATGGGCTCGCCCTCATCGTGCTGGTAGTCGAACTGGCGCGCGGCATTCACCAGTTCCTCCAGGTTCTCCACCCGGTCCTGACCCTTGCTGTCACGTGCCTTCTTGAAGTGCTCGGGCAGCCTGCTGTGATGGACGACGTGCTCGGCCATCTCGTGGAGGGGCATTCCGGTGGTGGCCGCCTGCAGCTCCTGCACCAGGTCGAGGTAGCCGCGCAGCGCATTGGCGGCCCGCGCGGTCATGCCGCCGCCGGCGATGAGCTCCTCGCTGGCCCGCCAGAGCGAATAGCCGAAATCCCGCGCATGAGCGCGCACCGCGTCCAGCGTCCGGGCGCCGATACCCCGCGGCGGCTGGTTCACCGCCCGCTCGAAGGCGGCATCGTCGTGGGGATTGGCGATCTGGCGCAGGTAGGCCAGCGCATCCTTGATCTCGGCCCGCTCGAAGAAACGCAGGCCGCCATAGACCCGGTAGGGGATGCCCGCCTGCAGCAGAGCCTCTTCAAAGAGCCGGGACTGGGCGGTGGTGCGGTAGAGAATGGCGGCATCGGCGCGCCGGTTTCCCTCGTCGATGAAGGCGCGGATGCGTTCTACCACGAAGCGCGCCTCGTCCACCTCGTTGAAGGCGCCGTAGAGGTGGATGGGCTCGCCTTCACCGACTTCGGTCCAGAGCTCCTTGCCGAGCCGCTCGGGATTGTGCGCGATGACCGCGTTGGCGCCGCGCAGGATGTTGCCGGTGGAGCGGTAGTTCTGCTCCAGCTTCACCAGCTGCGTGCCCGGGAAGTGACGGGTGAAATCCTGGATGTTCTCCACCCGCGCGCCCCGCCAGCCGTAGATGGACTGGTCGTCGTCACCCACCACGAAGAGGTTGTCCCGGTCGCCCGCCAGCAGCCGCAGCCAGGCGTACTGGATGGCGTTGGTGTCCTGGAACTCGTCCACCAGCACGTGCTGGAACCGCTCGCGGTAGTGCTGCAGCACGTCGGGCCGGTCGCGCCACAGCTCGTGGGCGCGCAGCAGCAACTCGGCGAAATCCACGCTGCCCGAGCGTTCGCAGGCGGCCTGGTAGGCGGTGTAGATACGAATCATCTGGCGCCGCCAGAGGTCGCCACCGTCTTCGAGGTGCTGGGGGCGGCGCCCCTCGTCCTTCTGCTCGTTGATGAACCACTGCGCCTGGCGCGGTGGCCACTTGGCATCGTCCAGGTTAAGCTCGCGGATCACCCGCTTCACCAGGCGGAACTGGTCGTCGCTGTCGAGGATCTGAAAGCCTTTCGGCAGATTGGCCTCCTGCCAGTAGGCGCGCAGCAGGCGGTGGGCCAGGCCGTGGAAGGTGCCCACCCACATGCCGCCCACGGGATAGCCGAGCAGCTCCTCGATGCGCGTGCGCATCTCCCGCGCCGCCTTGTTGGTGAAGGTCACTGCCAGGATCCCCCAGGGCGAGACCCCCTCCACCTGGATCAGCCAGGCGATGCGGTGCACCAGCACCCGGGTCTTTCCCGAGCCGGCGCCGGCGAGCACCAGAGTGGAACAGGGTGGCGAGGAGACCGCCTCGCGCTGGGCGGCGTTGAGGCCATTGAGGATAGAGGATACATCCATGCCCGGATTGTATCAGGGGCTGACCTACCTGGGAGTATTCGCCTGGTCGCCTTTTCCCGGTTGTACTCGCAGCTGAACATTGGTCCTCAACAGGATCGCGAAAGGCTTTGCGATCTTAGCGAGCTTTGCGTGATCCAGAGCCGCTGTTTTTTTGCTCTCGCCAAGCGCGCGGAGCACGCAAAGGCTTTATTGAGCAGTCGGGCCTTGTACACAGTTGCGAAAGCTTTGCGATCTTGGCGGGCTCTGCGTGATCCAGAATCCCTATTTTTTACTCTCGGCAAACGCGCCCGTCCCCGGGCCGAACTCCGGATCATTCGCGGCGAGGACGCCGCTCCTACGGAAGCCGTTCCTCGGTTTCCATACCGCCAGTATCGAGTTCGCCGCCCTTGTCCAGGCGGATCTTCACGCCAAGGTCGCTTTGGGATTCGGCGTTCTGCATGGCCAGCTCTTCGCTGATGCGTCCGGACTTGTAGAGTTCGAACAGGGACTGGTCGAAGGTCTGCAGGCCCGGTTCGCTGCTGCGGTCCATGGCCTCGCGGATCTCGTCGATCCTGCCTTTGGAGATGAGGTCCCGGATCAGCGGCGTGATGAGCATCACCTCCACCGCGGGCAGCCGCCGGCCGTCTTCTCCCCGCACGAGTCGCTGGGAGATGATGGCCACCAAGTTGTGTGCAAGGTCCATGAACAGCTGGGGATGCATGTCCCGTGGAAAGAAGGTGAGAATCCGCTCCATCACGTGGGCCGCGTTGCTACCGTGCAGGGTGGAGAGGCACAGGTGTCCGGTCTCGGCATAGGCGATGGCGTGCTGCATGTTGGTGCGGTCACGGATCTCGCCGATGAGGATCACGTCGGGCGCCTCGCGCATGGCGTTCTTCAGGGCGTCCTCGTAGCTGACGGTATCGGTACCCACCCAGGGCCACGTCATCTAATCCGATAACCCACTGACAAACCTGCACTATTAGATAATTGCTGGACGTCCACTTCAGATCATGCTTGAATTCAATCACCATGATCGAAGTGGATTTACCATGATCCCT
>QNZQ01000075.1 GCA_003972985.1 Gammaproteobacteria bacterium
GCACATCGGCCTCCAGGATCGTCTTGTACTGACACGTATCCAGGTGGCGCCAGCGACGACGGCGCGAGTCGTAACCTGGCGCCGGCTTGCTACAGGTCGGGCAACATGGCTGTGCACCCGCTTTCCGTTCCACGTGGACGATGACTTGCTCTTGGGGCATATCAACCTCCACATCGGCGACTCGCCAAGGTGCCTGAATACCCAATATCCGGGTGTATAGATCAATGTCTCTCATGCTGCCCTACGCTAAACTACCCACTCGATCAGGGGAAGAGCCTTCCATCGGACTGTTCAAGAAGGCAGTTCTTGCCGATGGTGTCGCACCCTACAGCACCTCGGTTTTCGACGCTGCTGCATCCGGCGAACCCATGACTTTTTTCGTGGCCTGGGGTGGCGCCCTGGCCTACACCATGCAACTCTATTTCGATTTTTCCGGTTATTCCGACATGGCCATCGGGGCTGCCAGATTGTTCGGCATCCGCCTGCCATTGAATTTCCACTCCCCCTACAAGTCCACCAGCATCGTGGAATTCTGGCGACGCTGGCATATGACGCTGTCCCGCTTTCTACGCGACTACCTCTATATTCCCCTTGGGGGAAGCCGGCGAGGAAAAGCGCGCCGCTACTTCAACCTTTTCGCAACCATGCTCCTTGGCGGGTTGTGGCACGGCGCAGGCTGGACCTTTGTCGTCTGGGGTGGACTGCATGGTCTTTACCTGGCCATCAACCATGCCTGGCACCGTTTCCATCCTTTCATTCCAGCGCGGATACGTCTGCGCGGCAGCCTGGGGAAGACCCTTGCCTGGAGCCTTACGTTTCTCAGCGTGGTGGTGGGCTGGGTCTTCTTCCGCGCCAACGACTTCAATAGTGCCATTGCCATTCTCCAGGGAATGTCGGGAAACAACGGTATCGCTCTGCCAAACGCAATCATGGCCCGGCTTGGCAGCCTGGGAGAGTGGCTGGGCTCAATGGGGCTGGAAACCTATCTTGGAGGCGGCTCCCAATTCATGTTCACCTATCTCTGGATCATTCCCTTGCTGCTGATTGCCCTGTTCCTGCCCAATACCCAGCAGATCTTGAACCACTTCGAGCCCGCCCTGGCCACCTATCCATCCGATGAGAACACAGAGATCCGGGGCTTCTCGGGAATCACCTCTCGCCTGGCCTGGCGACCATCCTTTGCCTGGGCCCTGGGCATTGGAATAGTGACCACTTTCGGCATACTGGCACTCTCCAGTGTTTCCGAATTCCTGTACTTCCAGTTCTGATGGATGCCAAGCACGACAATCATGCCCGTTTTCTGCGCATCTGGGGGTGGACCATCACCCTGGCACTTGCGCTGACCATACTGTTCAACTATGCAATGGATCCTTACGGACTTCTCGACACTCCACGCCACAAGGGGTTCAATGCCAAAAAACCCTTAGCCCCGAGCCACGTTCGCATAGCCAAGCCTTACCAGGTCGTGACCTTTGCTCCCAAGACATTGAACTCTGGGAACTCCCGTCCCGAAATAGGTCTGGATCCCGCCAACTCCTGTTGGGAAGCTTCTGAACGCCCGGTGTTCAATATCGGCCTGCCAGGCTCTGGCATCTACCAACAGGCCCGAATCATCCAGCACGCACTTGCAGGGGGAAGCGTACAACAGGTTTTCTGGGGACTCGATTTCGTCGACTTTCATACACGACATGAGGGTATCGTGAACCGATGGGAAGAGGGAAACAGCCACCTCGAATTCGAGAAACGATTGCGCGTAACTCCGGATGGCAATCCAAATCCATCATTTTCCTGGCGGAGGCTTACAGAGCATTTTCAAACACTGGTCTCTCTGACCGCCCTCAAGGACAGCCTGGCCACGCTGTTGGCGCAAAGGGATCCATACAGTTCCGACATCAGGCGGGACGGTTTCAATCCGGCAAGAGACTATCTGGGTATCATCCGATGGGAAGGACAGCCAGTTCTCTTTGAACAGAAATGGAAGGAACTGGAAAAAATGTTCAGCCGCTCCAATCTCAGCATCTATGCCGGAAACGATCGCTGGTCACCGGAATTCGAAAGCGTGGAACGTCTTCTAAAATTTGCGGCTGCAAGAAAAGTTCGTGTCACTCTCTTCATCAATCCTTACCATGAGAGCTATCTAGACATCATCGAAGCCAGTGGCCACCAGCCCGCTTTCCAGGAATGGAAAGTCAGGCTGGCCGAGCTGGCGCAGGATCACGGAACAGCCCTGTGGGACTTCAGCCTTCGCAACTCTATTACCGGTGAGGACGTGCCCGATACCGGAGGCAAAAAATCCATCATGCGCTGGTTCTGGGAACCGGCTCACTACCGAAAGACATTCGGGGACCTGATGCTGAGCCTGATGCTCGGACGTGCGTGCGCTCCTGAATTGCCGCCAGAGAAAATCGGGAGGCGCTTAACACCGGAATGATTCGGTACGGAAGCACGTCCGCGGGGGCTGTCAGCCTTCCCGCCTGGCCTTCTTCCGCTCGTGCTCCTTGAGATGCTTCTTGCGCAGACGGATGGCGTCGGGGGTCACCTCCACCAGCTCGTCCTCCTCGATGAACTCCAGCGCCTGTTCCAGCGAGAAGCGCACCGGTGGGGTTAGGATGAGGGATTCATCCTTGCCGGCAGCGCGGATGTTGGTGAGCTGCTTGCCCTTGGTGGGATTCACCGTGAGATCGTTGTCCCGCGAGTGGAGACCGATAATCTGGCCCTCGTAGACGTCCTGTCCGTGTTCGACGAAGAGCTTGCCCCGCTCCTGCAGGTTGAACAGAGCATAGGCCAATGCCTTGCCGGTGGTGTTGGAGATCATCACCCCGTTGCTGCGCGGCGCAATGCCTCCGGACTGGGCGGGGCCATAGTGGTCGAAGACGTGGTACATGAGGCCGGTGCCGGAGGTCGATGTCATGAACTCGGTCTGGAAACCGATGAGTCCCCGGGACGGGATGATGTAGTCGAGCCGCACCCGGCCGCTGCCGTCGGGCGCCATGTCCTGCAGCTGCCCCCGGCGCTCGCCCAGGGCCTCCATGATGGCGCCCTGGTGCTGCTCTTCCACGTCCACGGTGAGCTGCTCGTAGGGCTCGCAGACCTCGCCGTCGATCTCGCGGAAGATCACCTCGGGGCGGGAGACGGCAAGCTCGTAGCCCTCGCGGCGCATGTTCTCCAGCAGGACGGACAGATGCAGCTCGCCGCGGCCGGAGACCTTGAACTTCTCCGGGTCCGGCCCCTCCTCCACGCGCAGCGCCACGTTATGGATCAGCTCCCGCTCCAGGCGCTCCTTGAGCTGGCGCGAGGTGAGGTACTTGCCCTCCTTGCCGGCAAAGGGCGAGGTGTTCACCTGGAAGGTCATGGAAACGGTGGGCTCGTCCACGGTGAGCGGCGGCAGCGCTTCGGGATGCTCGGGATCGCAGAGAGTATCAGAGACGTTGGGCGCCTCGATACCGGCAATGGCGATGATGTCACCCGCAGAAGCCTCCTCCACCTCGTGGCGTTCCAGCCCCAGGTAGCCGTAGACCCGGCCGATCTTCGCCCTGTGCTCGGAGCCGTCGTACTTGAGCACGGTCACCTGCTGGTTCGGCTTCACCTTGCCCCGGGTGATGCGCCCCACGGCGATGGCGCCCACGTAGCTGTTGTAGTCGAGGTTGGAGACCTGCATCTGGAAGGGCCCCTCGGGATCCACATCCGGCGGCGGGCAGTTGTCCACGATGGCCTGGAACAGGGGCGTCATGTCACCTTCGCGCAGGCTGTCGTCCTCGCTGGCGTAGCCGTTGATGGCCGAGGCGTAGATGATGGGGAAGTCGAGCTGCTCGTCGGTGGCGCCGAGGCGGTCGAAGAGCTCGAACACCTGGTCGATGACCCAGTCGGGACGGGCACCATCGCGGTCGATCTTGTTCACCACCAGGATCGGCTTGAGACCGTGCTGGAAGGCCTTCTGGGTGACGAAACGGGTCTGGGGCATGGGCCCTTCCACCGCATCCACCAGCAGCAGCACCGAGTCCACCATGGAGAGCACCCGCTCCACCTCGCCGCCGAAATCGGCGTGGCCCGGGGTGTCCACGATGTTGATGCGGTAGTCGCCCCACTTGATGGCGGTGTTCTTTGAAAGAATGGTGATGCCCCGCTCCTTCTCCAGGTCGTTGGAGTCCATCACCCGCTCCACCTCACCGAAACGCTCGCCCAGGGTACCGGACTGCTTCAGGAGTTCATCGACGAGGGTGGTCTTGCCATGATCGACGTGGGCGATGATGGCGATGTTTCTGAGGTTTTCGATCACGGGTAACGACACTTGGCTTGAAGGAAAGGGAGCGGATTATACGCGCTTTTGATTCCCAGGGTGGGGTTGGGTACGCTGCGCTTTGCCCAACCTACCCCGGATCCGCATACACAGGATGGGCGAAGGCCGACAGGCCGTGCTCAATACCGTTCCCGCCCGAGAAAATATCAATGACTTGTGAGCGATTCCCAACAAAGGACTTGCAGCAGAAACCGCAGGCCATTGGGTTGTAACAATTCTGAAACACTATCCACAAATCCTGTGGATAACTTTGTGGATCAAGTCTGGAAAGGGGTCGCAAACGAAAAGAACTGCTTGATTCCGGTCAAATCGTACAAAAAATGCACAATTTTGAATTTCCTTGTTTTTCAGCAACTTGGATTATCAGGGAAAAATTCCCTCCGTTCCGTCAACCCGGATTCAAGGCTTTGTCGACGAACCGGAGCACGATGTGCATAACATCGCGCTCCGACTCGCGGAACAGCAGCTATTTTGCAACAGAAACGGCCTTGGAACCGGTACAGTCCCAGGCAAAGGTGCAGTCCACTTCCCCCAGCACCACGGCAAAGCCGGTTTCACCGTCGTTCAGGATCATGGAGATGGGCGTCCTGCCACCGAAACGCTTCTGCCGCTGATGTATCCAGCGGCCCGACATCTTGGGGTTCACCGGATAGGCGGTGCGCAGCGCATCGGCGATGCGCACCACATATTCGCAGCGACGCAACACCGTGGGATCGTTGGGAAACAGTGCATGTCCCTCGCGGAACTTGGCAAAGGTGCGTGCCCGCACGTCATCGGGCAGGCCCAGCACCTGGCGCATGGTGTCCGCATCCAGGTTCCAGCTGTCCAGTATGTGCATCACGGCCCGGGTAATGTCGGCCAGTGCCTGCTGCTTGTTGTCGGTACTCATGGTTCACTCACTCCTGAAATTACTCGTTTAATGGCCGGTGATTTCGTCGGGCACGCCAATCGCGGTAATGCGTAGGGTGAGAAAAGCGCAGCGTGCCCGCCATTGCCTGCCCAAAAACACCGGCCGTTTAATTGTAGAGTATTTTACTAGGTTATTCGCCCGGATACTACCCGAAGAGCTTTTGCCACCAGCGCTTGCGATTGTTGGGCAGAGGCCGGTCGGCCTCCATGTCCACTGGCGGGATACGGCTCAGCACCCAGCCGGGCAGCGGCGGATTGTCGCTGTAACCGCACACTACGCCCAGGTTGTTGGGGTCGTAGATCTTGACCATGGAGGGCTTTTCCAGGTCATCGGCGTAGACGATGCCGCAGTAGTCCTCTTCGTGCTCCTCGCGCAGCAGCTTGTCGATCTCGTGGAGGAAATTGAGAAACTCTTCCCGGCTGGCGACCTTTACCGGCGGTTCGTGGCCGATGGAGTAGACATACCAGCCTTCCGGATCCTGGCGCAGCCGTTCCCACAGGTCATCCAGGTGATGCCAGCGCAGTGCCGAGGTGAAACTGCCGCGAAAGGCACTGCGATAGTCGCTGTCGGTGTTTTCCTGCATGGGTATAATTACCTTTTGCTCCTGTCCGTCTTTTCCAGATGACCGCCCTCTACCAGTCCGATCTTTCAGGTCTCGAGCTCATCAACCGCGGCAAGGTGCGCGATATCTACGCCGTGGACGACGAACACCTGCTCATCGTCACCACCGACCGCCTCTCCGCCTTCGACGTGATCCTGCCCCAGCCCATTCCCGGCAAGGGCGAGGTGCTGACCCGGGTTTCGAACTTCTGGTTCAAACGCACCGAACCGCTGGTTCCGAACCAGCTCACCGACATTCCCCTGGAAGCGGTGGTCACCGATGCCAAGGAGAGGAAAATGCTCGGCGACCGGGCCATCGTGGTGCGCAGGCTCCAGCCCCTGCCGGTGGAGGCCATCGTGCGCGGTTATATCATCGGTTCCGGCTGGAAAGATTACCAGAAAACCGGCCAGGTCTGCGGCATTCCCCTGCCGCAGGGACTGCAGCTGGCCGACCGCCTGCCCGAGCCCATTTTCACGCCTTCCACCAAGGCGGAGCAGGGCGAGCACGACCAGAACGTGGATTTCGGGCACATCGCGGGGCTCATCGGGCAGGAACTGGCCGAGCAGGTGCGCGACCTGAGCCTGCGGATCTACGGCGAAGCGGCGGAATATGCCCTCTCCCGCGGCATCATCATCGCCGACACCAAGTTCGAGTTCGGACTGGACGAGGCCGGCCGGCTGCACCTCATCGACGAGGTGCTCACCCCCGACTCCTCCCGCTTCTGGCCGGCGGACCAGTACCGGCCCGGCAGCAGCCCACCCAGCTTCGACAAGCAGTTCGTGCGCGACTACCTCGAATCCATCGGCTGGAACAAGAGACCACCCGCGCCAGAACTGCCCCGGGAGATCATCGACAAAACCGCAGAGAAATACCGTGAGGCCGAGCGCCGCCTCACCGGACAGCACCAGGCCCCGTAGGAGCGGCGCCCCACCGCGAATTATTTCGGCCCGGGGACGGCCTCCCACGGTAACCTGTACAACATGACCAAGAAATCGCCCCGCATCACCCTGTATTCCACCAGCCGCTGCGCCCACTGCCGCCAGCTCAAACAGTGGCTGCAGCAGCATCGGATCCCCTTCCGGGAAATGGACATCCAGCGCACCCCCCGGGCAATGCGGGAATTCCAGCAGCACGGCGTCCGCGGCGTTCCGCTTCTCCGCATAGGCGACCAGGTGGTTCGCGGCTTCGATTCCAAGAGAATCACGAAACTGCTCCGCGCTGCCGGGGTGCTCTCCGAATCATCGGAGCATTGACTCCACCTCGTCACGTCATCCTGTAGGTTGGGCAAAGCGCAGCGTGCCCAACAACATCCCACTACATAAAGATGGGCACGGCCTTGCGGCCTTTGCCCATCCTACGCATCCGGAGCCTAGGGTAGCGTCAATCCTGAACCATCGGCGCATCGAGCGGAAGCTGCTATGATGCCCGAGAAGGCGAATCGCATGGAAACCCACACCTTTTTTCTTCAGCTGCTGATCATCCTGGTCGCGGCGCGGCTCTTCGCCGAGATCGCTGTGCACCTGGGCGCCCCTGCGGTCATTGGCGAGCTCACTGCCGGCATCATCCTGGGGCCCAGCCTGCTCGGCTGGATCCAGCCCAACGAGATCATCCGCTACCTTGCCGAAATCGGCATCCTGCTGCTGCTCTTCGAAGTGGGGCTCGACACCGACATGCGCAAGCTGATGAACACCGGCAGGAGCTCCGCCATCGTCGCGCTGGGCGGATTCATCATCCCCTTCGTGCTGGGCTATCTGCTGGCCTCGCTGGCTTTCGACCTTTCCACTCTGGTTTCCCTGTTCATCGGCGGCGCGCTCACTGCCACCAGCATCGGCATCACCCTGCGCGTGCTCTCCGACCTCGGCCAGCGCAACAGCCGTGAAGGCCAGATCGTGCTCGGTGCCGCGGTGCTGGACGACGTGCTCGGCGTGGTACTGCTGGCACTGCTCTACGAGTTTTCCATCGCCGGCGGCATCAGCCTGGCCAATACCGGCAAGGTGCTGGCCTTCATCACCCTCTTCTTCCTGCTGGCCCCCATTGCCGCCAAGCTGATCTCGGTGCTCATCAAGCACGTGGACGACGCCAGTGATCTGCCGGGCCTGATCCCCACCGCCATGGTATCGCTGGTGCTGCTCTTCGCCTGGCTGGCCCACAAGATGGGTGCACCGGAACTGCTGGGCGGCTTTGCCGCCGGCCTGGCACTGTCACGCCGCTTCTTTCTCCCTTTCGGTATCGCCCTGCACACCGAAACCGAATTCTCCCAGCGCATCGAAGCGCAGATGCGCCCAATAATCCAGCTCTTCACCCCCATCTTCTTCGTCATGGTGGGGCTTTCGCTGAATCTGCAGGAGGTGGACTGGTCCTCCGCCTTCATCTGGGCGTTCTCCTTCCTCTTCCTGCTGGTGGCCATCATCGGCAAGTTCAGCGGTGCCCTGCTCACGGCAGAACCGATACGCCAGCGCATCGCCATCGGTGTGGCCATGGTTCCAAGGGGCGAGGTCGGCCTGATCTTCGCCGAGCTGGGCCGCACCAGCGGCATCTTCGACAACAATATCTATGCCGGCATGATCATGGTCATCGCCCTGACTACCCTGCTGCCGCCTTTTCTGCTCAAGTACATCTACCGTCAGGAATTCACCACCCAATAAAAAGGGCGCCGAAGCGCCCTTTGCAAGATTCCCATTTCAAGGTTGGATCATTTGCTCTCTGCTTCGTAGCGCTTGTACATCTCTTCCAGCGAAACCGGCTTGATCTTGGACGCATGGCCGGCGCTGCCGAAGGCTTCGTAGCGGGCCTTGCAAATCCCCTTCATGGCCTCGGTGGAGGCCTTGAGGAACTTGCGCGGGTCGAAGTTGGAAGGATTGTCGTGCAGGTGCTTGCGGATGGCGCCGGTGGAGGCCATGCGCAGGTCGGTGTCGATGTTCACCTTACGCACGCCGTGCTTGATACCTTCCACGATCTCTTCCACGGGCACGCCGTAGGTCTCACCCATGTCGCCGCCATACTCGTTGATGATCTTGAGCCACTCCTGGGGAACCGAGGAGGAGCCGTGCATCACCAGGTGGGTGTTGGGAATGCGCGCGTGGATCTCCTTGATGCGGTCGATACGCAGCACCTCGCCGGTGGGCGGCTTGGTGAACTTGTAGGCACCGTGGGAGGTACCGATGGCGATGGCCAGCGCGTCGACGCCGGTCTTCTCCACGAAGTCGGCGGCCTGGTCGGGATCGGTGAGCAGCTGGTCCATATCCAGCTTGCCCTCGGCACCGTGGCCGTCTTCCTCGCCCATCATGCCGGTCTCCAGGGAACCCAGGCAACCCAGCTCGCCTTCCACGGAGACACCACCGGCGTGGGCCATCTCCACCACCTTGCGCGTGGTCTCCACGTTGTACTCGTAGGTGGAGGGGGTCTTCATGTCCGGCATCAGGGAACCGTCCATCATCACCGAGGTGAAGCCGGACTGGATGGAACGCAGGCAGACGCCGGGCTCGGAACCGTGGTCCTGGTGCATGACCACGGGAATGTGCGGATACATCTCCACCGCGGCGGAGATGAGGTGGCGCAGGAAGGGCTCGCCGGCATAGGAGCGTGCACCGGCAGAACCCTGCATGATCACGGGGCTGTCGGTCTCGTCCGCGGCCTGCATTATGGCGTGCACCTGCTCCATGTTGTTCACGTTGAAGGCAGGCATGCCGAAGTCGTGCTCGGCAGCGTAATCGAGTAGTTGACGCATGGAAATCAGGGCCATGATTCTCTCCTTATCAGGTTATTTGCTTGGATTCGGTTAATCTTCTTCGGGCACGTAGACATCGCCCACGCGCACGATCTTCATTACGTTAGTGCCACCTTCCACTCCGGATAGGTCGCCCTTGGTGATGATCACCAGGTCGCCATCGCGTACCGCGCCTCGGCGCCGCAGCTCCTCAATGATCTCGAAGTTGGCCTTCTGCGAGTTGAGCCCGGTGACGTCGAAGCTCACCGGGTAGACGCCGCGGTAGAGGGTCACCTTGCGCCGCGTGGAGACGTGGGGCGTGAGGGCGTAGATGGGGATGCCGGAAGAGATGCGCGACATCCATTTGGCCGTGGAGCCCGACTCGGTCAGCGCGGCAATGGCCTTTACGCCCAGGTGGTTGGCCGTGTACATGGAAGCCATGGCGATGGCCTCGTCGATTCGACCGAAGACGCTGTGCAGACGGTGGTCCGACATGCGCGTGGCCGCCTGCTTCTCGGCCTCGGCACAGACCCGCACCATGGCCTCCACCGCCTTGGCGGGGTAGTGGCCGGCAGCGGTTTCCGCCGAGAGCATCACCGCGTCGGTGCCGTCCAGCACCGCGTTGGCCACGTCGAAGACCTCGGCGCGGGTGGGAATGGGGCTGTCGATCATGGACTGCATCATCTGGGTGGCGGTGATCACCACGCAGTTCATGGAGCGCGCCTTGCGGATCAGGTCCTTCTGCACCGCTGGCAGCTCGGCGTCGCCGATCTCCACGCCCAGGTCGCCGCGGGCGATCATGATGGCATCGGAGGCGTCGATGATCTCGTCGATGCACTCCAATGCCTCGGCGCGCTCGATCTTGGAGACGATGCCGCCATGTCCACCGGCATCGCGCAGCAGCTTGCGCGCGGTGTTCACGTCGTCGGCACTGCGCACGAAAGAGACGGCCAGGTAGTCCGCCTCGATGGTGGCGGCAAAACGGATATCCTCCTTGTCCTTCTCCGTGAGCGCCGGCGCCGACAGACCGCCGCCCTGCTTGTTCAGGCCCTTCTTCTCCGAGAGGATACCGCCCACCGTGACCTTGCAGCGCACCTCGTGGTCGATCACCTCGTCCACCCAGAGCACGATCTGGCCATCGTCCAGCAGCAGGGTATCGCCACGGGAGACCTCTTCGGGCAGCGCCTTGTAGGTGACGCTCACCCGCTCCTGGTTGCCAGCATCCGCAGGCCAGGCGGCGTCCAGGATGAAGTGATCACCCTCGTGCAGCACGATGGGCCCTTCGACGAAGGCGCCGATACGGATCTTGGGCCCCTGCAGGTCCACCAGCACGCCCACCTGGCGGCCGGAAGCACGGCAGCGGTTGCGGATGCGCTCGGCGCGCTCGGCATGCTCTTCGTGGGTGGCGTGAGAGAGGTTGAGACGCACGACATCTACGCCAGCCGCGATTACATCGTCCAGTACCTTCAGCTCGTCGGTGGCTGGTCCCAGCGTGGCTACGATCTTCGTGCGTCTTGGCATAGGTTACTCACGGTAAAGTGGAAACGGCTCAGGAGTTGGCCCTTTCTTCCAGGATGGCAACGGCAGGCAACTTCTTGCCCTCGAGGAACTCGAGGAAGGCGCCACCTCCGGTGGAGATATAGGATATCTTATCGGCGATGCCGTATTTGTCCACGGCCGCCAGGGTATCTCCGCCACCGGCGATGGAGAAGGCCTTGGATTCGGCGATGGCCAATCCCAGGGTCCTGGTGCCTTCGCCGAACTGGTCGAACTCGAACACGCCCACGGGACCGTTCCAGACGATGGTGCCCGCCGCCTTCATCATCTCTGCGAAACGGGCGGCGGTCTCAGGACCGATATCGAAGATCATGTCGTCGTCGGCCACCTCGTCCACCTTCTTCACGATGGCCTCGGCGTTCTCGGAGAACTCCTTGCCCACCACCACATCGGTGGGAACGGGGATCTCGCCGCCCTTGGCCTTGGCCGCTTCCATGAGACGCTTGGCCTCGTCCACCAGGTCGGGCTCGTAGAGGGACTTGCCCACGTTATAACCCGAGGCGGCAATGAAGGTGTTGGCGATGCCGCCGCCGGGAATGAGCTGGTCGACGATTTTCGACAGGCTCTCCAGCACGGTGAGCTTGGTGGAAACCTTGGAACCGCCCACGATGGCGACCATGGGACGGTCGGGGTTGTGCAGTGCCTTGCCCAGCGCCTCCAGCTCGCCCGCCAGCAGCGGGCCGGCGCAGGCGACGGGAGCATACTTGGCCACGCCATGGGTGGAGGCCTGGGCGCGGTGGGCCGTGCCGAAGGCGTCCATCACGTAGATGTCGCACAGGGCCGCATACTTCTGCGCAAGCGCATCGTCGTTGGCCTTCTCGCCCTTGTTGAAGCGCACGTTCTCCAGCAGCACCACTTCGCCCTCGCCCACTTCGGGAACATTGTCCAGGTAGTCCTTGACCAGACGGACCTCCTTGCCCAAGACCTCGGAGAGGTAGTCGGCAACCGGCTGCAGGGAGAACTGCTCATCATACTCACCCTCGGTGGGGCGCCCCAGGTGGGACATGAGCATGGTGCGCGCACCTGCTTCGATGCACTTCTCGATGGTGGGCAGGGAAGCGCGGATACGCTTGTCGGAGGCGACCTTGCCATCCTTGATGGGCACGTTGAGATCCTGGCGGATCAGCACGCGCTTTCCGGAAAGGTCGAGATCGGTCATCTTGATAACGGACATATTGCGTCTCCTGCAAAATTGTTTTTTTCAGAACGATTTGCAAAGGCCGGTCCACCTTGGCAAATAGCTCTGTAGGTCGGCCTTCGGGCCGACATGTCTGGCACTACCCCGACCTGCCAAGCCTGGGTGGAGGGGTGCCCGCCTTCCGGTTCACAGATCTCGGCGGCAGGGATGCCGCCGCGAAGCCTCCAGGGAAGGATTCGCGGCGTTCTGTGAACCGGAAGGCGGGTACCCCGATATTACCAGGCGTCAGTTCTTGGCCACGTGCTCCACGAAACGCATCATGTTGCAGGTGTAGCCGTACTCGTTGTCGTACCAGGAGACCACCTTGACGAAGGTATCGTCGAGCATGATGCCAGCGCCGGCGTCGAAGATGGAGGAGTGGCCGATGCCGCGGAAGTCGGTGGAGACCACCTTCTCCTCGGTGTAGGCCAGGGTTTTGCTGATGTCGCCGCTCTCGGAGGCCGCCTTCATGGCCGCGCAGATGTCGTCATAGGAAGCGGGCTTCTCCAGCTCGGCGGTGAGATCCACCACGGAGACATCGGAAGTGGGCACGCGGAAGGCCATGCCGGTAAGCTTGCCGTTTAGCTCGGGCAGCACCACGCCCACGGCCTTGGCGGCACCGGTGGAGGAGGGAATGATGTTCTCCAGGATGCCACGACCACCGCGCCAGTCCTTCATGGAGGGGCCGTCGACAGTCTTCTGGGTGGCGGTTGCCGCGTGAACGGTGGTCATCAGGCCGCGCTTGATGCCCCAGTTGTCGTGCAGCACCTTGGCCACGGGTGCCAGGCAGTTGGTGGTACAGGAAGCGGCGGAGACGATGCTCTGGCCGGTATAGGTGTCATGGTTGACGCCATACACGAACATGGGGGTACCGTCCTTGGAGGGCGCGGACATCACCACCTTCTTGGCGCCGGCGTCGATGTGCTTCTGGCAGCCTTCCTCGGTGAGGAAGAAACCGGTGCAGTCGATGACCACGTCGGCCCCCACGTCGCCCCACTTGAGGTTGGCGGGATCACGCTCGGCGGTGAGACGGATCTTCTTGCCGTCGATGACGAAGTTGCCATCTTCGACAGCCACGTCCTTGGGGAAACGGCCGTGCACGGAATCGTACTTGAGCATGTAGGCGAGGTAGTCCGCCTCCAGCAGATCGTTGATGCCCACGACTTCCACTTCGGGAAACTCGTTGGTGACGGCGCGCATGACCATGCGGCCGATACGACCGAATCCATTGATACCAACCTTGATAGACATAAGCTTTACTCCAGGATTTTCAGATTGAAACGAAGCGGCCCTTCCCGCAAGGAAAGGGCCGGCAGAATTACATTACGCCCTTGATGGCGCTGACCACGTGGTCGACGGTGAAGCCGAAGTGCGGGAAGAGCACGCTGGCCGGCGCCGACTCGCCGAAGCGGTCGATGCCGATGACGCGGCCGTTGTGGCCTGCGTACTTCCACCAGAAATCGGTAACGCCGGCTTCCACCACCACGCGGGCGGTGACATCGGAAGGCAGCACCGACTCGCGGTACTCGTGATCCTGCAGGTCGAAGACCTCGGTGCAGGGCATGGAGACCACGCGGATCTTCTTGCCTTCCTTCTCCAGCTCGGCAGCCGCATCCATGGCCAGTCCGACCTCGGAACCGGTGGCGATGATGATGGCATCGGGCTTGCCGTCGCAGTGCTTCAGGATGTAGCCACCGTGGGCGATGAGCGACAGCTGCTCGTCGGAACGCACCTGGTGGGGCAGCCCCTGGCGAGAGAAGATGAGGCTGGTGGGACCGTCCTTGCGCTCGATGGCGGCACGCCAGGCAACTGCGGTCTCCACCGCGTCACAGGGGCGCCAGTTGTGCATGTTGGGCAACAGGCGCATGGTGGAGATCTGCTCCACGGGCTGGTGGGTGGGACCATCTTCTCCCAGGCCGATGGAGTCGTGGGTGTAGACGAAGATGGTCTGGATACCCATGAGCGCCGCCATGCGCAGGGCATTGCGCGCGTACTCGGAGAACATGAGGAAAGTGCCGCCGAAGGGAATGAAGCCGCCGTGCAGCGCCACACCGTTCATGATGGCGGACATGCCGAACTCGCGCACCCCGTAGGAGATGTAGTCGCCATCTGCTACGGTATCGGTGATGGCCCTCGCCTCGGGCCAGGCCGTGAGGTTGGAGGGGGTCAGGTCGGCGGAACCGCCCAGGAATTCGGGCAGCGCCTTGGCATAGGCGGTGATCGCCTTCTGCGAGGCCTGGCGGGTGGCCGGGCTCTCTGCCGCCTCGTCGGTGGCCTTGATGTAGTCGTCGGCCACGCGCTCCCAGTCCTCGGGCAGTTCACCTTTCATGCGGCGCTCGAACTCGGCCGCCAGCTCGGGGAACTCGGCCTTGTAGGCTGCGAACTTCTCGTTCCAGTGCTCCTCGGCCACCTTGCCCTTGTCGCGCGCATCCCAGCCGGCGTAGATCTCGTCGGGGATCTCGAAGGGGGGATAGGGCCAGCCCAGGTTCTCGCGGGTGGCCTTGATCTCGTCCTCGCCCAGGGGTGCGCCGTGGCAGTCGTGGCTGCCGCAGAGGTTGGGCGCGCCATAGCCGATGACGGTCTTGCAGCAGATGAGGGTGGGCTTGTTGTTCACCGACTTGGCCTCGTGGATCGCCTTGTCGATGGCCTCGGCGTCGTGGCCGTCCACGTCGCGCACCACGTGCCAGCCATAGGCCTCGAAGCGGGCCGGGGTATCGTCCCGGAACCAGCCCTCGGTGTGGCCGTCGATGGAGATGCCGTTGTCGTCCCAGAAGGCGATGAGCTTGCCCAGCCCCCAGACGCCGGCCAGGGAGCAGGATTCGTGGGAGATGCCCTCCATCATGCAGCCGTCACCCAGGAATACATAGGTGTAGTGATCCACGATATCGTGGCCGGGACGGTTGAACTGGGCCGCCAGGGTGCGTTCGGCCAGCGCCATGCCCACGGCGTTGGTGATGCCCTGGCCCAGCGGGCCGGTGGTGGTCTCCACGCCGGGCGTATAGCCATACTCGGGGTGACCGGGCGTCTTGGAGTGGAGCTGGCGGAAGGCCTTGAGGTCGTCGATGCTCAGATCGTAGCCGGTGAGGTGCAGCAGCGAGTAGATGAGCATGGAGCCATGCCCGTTGGAGAGCGCGAAGCGATCACGGTCGAACCATTTTGGGTTACCGGGATTGTGCTTCATGTGGCCGTTCCACAGCACTTCGGCGATGTCCGCCATGCCCATGGGTGCACCGGGATGTCCGGATTTGGCTTTCTGAACGGCATCCATGCTCAGGGCACGGATGGCATTGGCTAGATCTTTGCGCGAGGACATAAGCCCCTCCTTAACTTATTGCAATCTGACGAAAAACTCTCTGCCCCCGCGCCGTCATGAACGCGGGAGCGGTACGATTCTTTAACTGGCGCCGGTGGTGCACCGGTGTCGGGATGTCGCCTGCTGCCCCCGAAACGAAGTCAGTTGATCATTCTCCCAAAAGCATATCAAGGGAGGCAACCGGCAGGTCACCTATGTTTTGAATATGCCCATAAACTGAAATTGCTGGCCGGGAACCTTACCCGCATTCCCGTAATCCCTCAAGGGGATATCGCAATGGCGCCTCAGCTCTCGTCCTTCCACTTGATGGAACAGCCCATGCTGGGGATCTGCTCCTCGGGACCTTTGCCGGTCTCCGCCACCTGCTTCATCGCCTCGAAGAGTTCACGCCGGGCATCGGGCGGCGCGGCTTCCTTGCGGCTGGCATCGAGACGTCCCCGGTACTGCAGTTCCAGGTCGGCGTTGTAGCCGAAGAAGTCGGGCGTGCAGACGGCACCGTAGGCCTTGGCCACTTCCTGGGTCTCGTCGAACAGATAGGGGAAGGGAAAATCGTACTCCCCGGCCACCTTCTTCATGTTCTCGAAGGAGTCCTCCTCGTAGAGCGAGGGATCGTTGGACATGATGGCCACCGAGTGGATGCCGAGATCGCGCAGCTCGCGGGTATCGCGCACCAGCCGCTCGCGGATCGCCTTGACATAGGGGCAGTGGTTGCATATGAACATCACCAGCAGCCCTTTCTCCCCCTTGCACTCCTCCAGGGTCCAGATCTTTCCATCCACGCCGGGCAGGGCGAAATCCACCGCCGGCTTGCCGAATTCACATACAGGTGTCTGCAGGGATACCATGACGTATTCTTCTCCTCCTGGAAAACGTGAAGCGGGACAATATATCAGTGCCTCGGACGAATAAAAAGTTGACAACCCGGCGCCCAGCTGAATAATGGCCCCACAGCGCCAATTTGAACTCAGATTGCGGGCGCTATAGAAGTGCAGCTAAAGCGAGATTCCGGCCCAGGCCGAGAAACCCGTCTTTGCTGCGCAGGACGGGTTTTTTCATTTCCGGCGTCGAGGGGCATCAGCCCTTGCCGGAGGTGGCTGTCGGGACCGCTACGAGCACATCCCTGTGTGCTCGGCCTCGGCCATCCCTGGCCTCGGACGTCCCGCCAGCCACCTCCGGCAAGGGCTCCCGACCACTGGGCGCAGGAATCAACGGGAAACAGAATATGAGCGATTTCATCTTTACCTCAGAATCCGTGGCGGAAGGCCATCCCGACAAGGTCGCCGACCAGATCTCGGATGCCGTGCTCGACGCCATTCTCACCAAGGATCCCGATCCGCAGCACGCCCGGGTGGCCTGCGAGACCATGGTCAAGACCGGTGCCGTCATCGTCGCCGGCGAGATCACCACCGAGGCCTGGGTGGACCTGGACGAACTGGTGCGCAAGGTGGTGTGTGACATCGGCTACACAAGCTCCGAGGTGGGCTTCGACGGCTCCACCTGCGCGGTGATGTCGCTCATCGGCAAGCAGTCCAGCGACATCGCCATCGGCGTGGACCGCGAGGACCCGGAAAAGCAGGGCGCCGGCGACCAGGGAATGATGTTCGGCTACGCCACCAACGAGACCGAGGTGCTGATGCCCGCGCCCATCCACTACGCCCACCGGCTGGTGCAGCGCCAGGCCGAGATGCGCAAGACCCAGGTGCTACCCTGGCTGCGCCCTGACGCCAAGAGCCAGGTGACCCTGCGTTACCGCGACGGCAAGGTAGTGGGTGCGGACGCCATCGTGCTCTCCACCCAGCACAACCCGGAGATCGATCAGCCCCACATCCACGAGGCAGTGATGGAAAACATCATCATGCCAGTGATCCCCAAGGAGTGGATCACCAGTGAAACGCGCATTCACATCAACCCCACCGGCAAGTTCGTCATCGGTGGCCCCGTGGGCGACTGCGGTCTCACCGGGCGCAAGATCATCGTGGACACCTACGGCGGCATGGCCCGCCACGGTGGTGGGGCCTTCTCCGGCAAGGATCCTTCCAAGGTGGACCGTTCCGCCGCCTATGCCGGTCGCTACCTGGCCAAGAACATCGTGGCCGCCGGACTGGCCGACCGCTGCGAGATCCAGGTCTCCTACGCCATCGGCGTGGCCGAACCCACCTCGGTGAACATCGAGACCTTCGGCACGGCGAAGATCGACGAGGAGAAGATCGTCCAGCTGGTGAAGGAGTTCTTCGACCTCACCCCCTACGGTATCCAACAGATGCTGGACCTGGTGCGGCCCATCTACCGCAAGACCGCCGCCTACGGCCATTTCGGCCGCGAGGAACCGGAGTTCACCTGGGAGAAGACCGACAAGGCCGAGGCGCTGCGTGATGCCACTGGCCTGTAGTATCGTTGGGCACGCTTCGCTTTGCCCAATCTACACCCCGCTTTACCGTCGGTTGGGCAAAGACCCATAAGGGCCGTGCCCAACAATCCTTTTTTTCCGAGGAGTGCTGCAACCCCACGGGGCCAGGCTCGGAACGTTGAAACAACGGCGCTCATTTTTTCTGGAACCACTTGGAGAAAATGACATGAACGCTGTTGTACAGACCAATCCCGAATCCGTCATCGCCGATCCCTCCCTGGCCGAATGGGGCCGCAAGGAGATCCGGATCGCCGAGACCGAGATGCCCGGCCTCATGGCCCTGCGCACCAAGTACGCGGATGAAAAACCGCTCGAAGGCGCGCGTATCGCCGGCTCCCTGCACATGACCATCCAGACCGCGGTGCTCATCGAGACCCTCACCGCCCTGGGCGCCGAGGTGCGCTGGGCCTCCTGCAACATCTTCTCCACCCAGGATCACGCCGCTGCGGCCATCGCCGCCGATGGCGTCCCCGTCTTCGCCTACAAGGGTGAGTCGCTGGAGGAGTACTGGCAGTTCACCCACCGCATCATGGAGTGGCACGATGGCGGCACGCCCAACATGATCCTCGACGACGGTGGCGACGCCACCCTGCTGGGGCACCTGGGTACCCGCGCCGAGTCCGACCCCTCGGTGCTGGACAACCCCACCAGCGAGGAAGAGGAGGTGCTCTATGCCGCCATCCGGGCGAAGCTGGCCGAGAGTCCCGACTGGTACTCCACTATCTTGAAGAACATCCAGGGCGTCACCGAGGAGACCACCACCGGCGTGCACCGCCTCTATCAGATGGAAGAGAAGGGCGAGCTGGCCTTTCCCGCCTTCAACGTCAACGACTCGGTGACCAAGTCCAAGTTCGACAACCTCTACGGCTGCCGCGAATCCCTGGTGGACGGCATCAAGCGCGCCACCGACGTGATGATCGCCGGCAAGATCTGCGTGGTGCTGGGCTACGGTGACGTGGGCAAGGGCTGCGCCCAGTCCCTGCGCGGCCTCGGCGCCACCGTCTGGGTCACCGAGATCGATCCCATCTGCGCCCTGCAGGCAGCCATGGAGGGGTACCGCGTGGTGACCATGGAAGAGGCCGCTCCGCTGGGCGACATCTTCGTCACCGCCACCGGCAACTTCCACGTCATCGATCACGACCACATGGCGGCGATGAAGGACGAGGCCATCGTCTGCAACATCGGTCACTTCGACAACGAGATCGACGTGGCCAGCCTGGAGAAATACGAGTGGGAGGAGATCAAGCCCCAGGTGGACCATGTCATCTTCCCCGACGGCAAGAAGATCATCCTGCTGGCCAAGGGGCGGCTGGTGAACCTGGGCTGCGCCACCGGGCATCCCAGCTTCGTCATGTCCAACTCCTTCACCAACCAGGTGCTGGCGCAGATGGAGCTGTTCAACCATCCCAACCGGTACGAGAAGAAGGTGTACGTGCTGCCCAAGAAGCTCGATGAAGAGGTGGCGCGGCTGCACCTGGATAAGATCGGTGTGCACCTCTCTCGACTGACGCCGGAGCAGGCGGAGTACATCGGCGTGCCGGTGGAAGGCCCCTACAAGCCGGACCATTACCGCTATTGAAGCCGCTGTTGGGCACGCTTCGCTTTGCCCAACCTACGCATGGTTCATAAGTAAGTTGGGCACAGGCGCAAAGCGCCGTGCCCAACGAACCGGTTTCAATGCCGACAGGCGTAGGAGACCCGACCCCGGGCCGAATTCCAGATGGTTCGCGGCCAGGAGGCCGCTCCTACACTTTCCGGCATCAATCCGCTAGGGTAACACCATGGAAACACAGTACAGCTTCGAGCTCTTCCCGCCCAAGACCGAAAAGGGAATGGAAAAGCTCAAGGGCGTGGTGACGGAGCTCAACGCCCTCGAACCCGCCTACTTCAGCGTCACCTACGGCGCCGGGGGCTCCACCCGCGAGCGCACTTTCGCCACCGTGGACTGGCTGCGCGGGCAGGGGATCGACACCGCCCCCCACCTCTCCTGCATCGGCGCCGGCCGTGAGGAGATCCTCGACATCCTCAACCGCTATCGCAACGAGGGGATCCGGCGTATCGTGGCGCTGCGTGGTGACCTGCCTTCCGGTGCCGGGCTTGGCGGTCTCGGCGAATTCAACTACGCCAACGAGCTGGTGGCCTTCATCAACGCCAACTTCCCCGGCGAGTTCCACATCGAGGTGGCCGCCTATCCCGAGTTCCATCCCCAGGCGGAATCGGCCTGGAAGGACCTGGACAACTTCCAGCGCAAGGTGGAGGCCGGCGCCCATGGCGCCATCACCCAGTATTTCTACAACGCCGATGCCTACTGGCGCTTCGTCGAGGACTGCGAACACCGCGGCATCGAGATTCCCATCGTGCCCGGCATCATGCCCATCACCAACTACGTGAACCTGGCCCGCTTCTCCGACGCCTGCGGCGCCGAGATCCCCCGCTGGCTGTGCAAGCGCCTGGAAGCCTACGGAGAGGACCTGGAGAGTATCTTCGATTTCGGTGTCGACGTGGTGTCCGACCTCTGCGCCAGGCTGCTGGACAACGGTGCGCCCGGCCTGCACTTCTACACCATGAACCAGTCGGCCGCGGTGAAGGCGATCTGGAGCCGCCTGGGACTGGATGGCGGTGCGGCTGGCGCGTAACCTCGTCGACCTCGACCTCCGGCCGGGAGAGACGGTCACCCTTCCCGACCGGGTGGCGCGCCATCTGGGCCAGGTGCTGCGCATGAAAACCGGCGAGGAACTGGTTCTATTCAACGGCCGCGACGGCAGGGAGTGCCGGGCCCGCATCGACCGCATGACGAAAAAGAAGATCCAAGCCAGGATTCTCGAGTGCAGCGAAGCCGAACCGCCCCCGCTGCTGCGCCTTCACCTGGCGCTGGGCATCTCCCGGGGCGAACGGATGGACTTCGCCCTGCAGAAGGCGGTGGAACTCGGCGTCACGAGGATCACCCCCCTGTTCACCGAAAGAACCGTGGTGCGGCTTAAGGCAGAGCGGCTGGAAAAGCGTCTGGCACACTGGCAGGGAATCGTCACCAGCGCCTGCGAACAGTCCGGAAGGGCCTACCTGCCCGGGTTCGATGAACCGGCAAGCCTGGAGACCTGGCTGAAGCATGAAGGCGGGCCCAAGACGCTGCTGCTCGATCCGCGCGCGGACCGAACCCTGCCCATGCTGACGGCACCCCAGGGAACACTGACCTTTCTCATTGGGCCCGAAGGGGGATTCAGCGACAGGGAACGCCGGCTCGCCTATGACAGCGGCTGCACCGGCATACGGCTGGGCCCGCGCATTCTCAGGACCGAGACCGCGCCATTGGCGGCCATGGCCGCGGCCCAGGTACTCTGGGGCGACTTCAGATAGGCTGCAGACTCAGGCGGCCGCCCTTTCCAACTCCAGTGCCAGGCGGCCGAGCCGGTCCAGATCGGGAATCAGCGCTTCGGTCTCCTGCACCCTGGCCTTGTAGAGCACCGGCCAGTCCCGGGGCCACTCTTCTTCTGCCTCCACCGCGAGCGAATCCGCGTTCACGTTCACCAGGCGCGGCATGCCGGTGGCCTCCACGCCGATGAAGGGGTGCTGCAGCTCCTCGTCGAAGACGTGGATGACGATGATCCGCTTGCGCCCGCGCCGCTCCTCGCGCTCCACGCCCAGAAGCCGCTCCATGGAGACCAGCGGCAGCTTCAGGTGCCGCCACTCGAAGTGTCCCAACAGCCAGCCCGGGGCATCCTCCTCTTCCTTCTCCAGCTCCCGGTAGCCGATAATCTCGATCACCGAGGCGGAAGGGAGCAGCAGGGGCAGCTGCCGCTGGGGAATGAGCAGGCCCTGTACCTCCTGCTTCCCGTTTTCGACGGCGTCGCTCATAGGATTCTCTCTCCCAGCAGTGCGTAGATGTTCTCCAGCAGGTCCGTCTCCTGGTAGGGCTTGCCGAGGTAGCGGTCGACCCCGAGCTCCAGGGCGCGCTGGCGGTGCTTCTCGCCGGTGCGGGAAGTGATCATGATGATGGGAATATCCTCCAGCTCAGGCGTGTTGCGGATGTGACGCGCCAGTTCGTAACCATCCATGCGTGGCATCTCGATATCGAGCAGCATCACGTCCGGCTTGCGCTCCTGCAGCACGGTGATGGCATCCACGCCGTCCTTGGCGGTGACCACGTGCATGTTGTGCCGCTCCAGCAGGCGGCTTGTCACCTTGCGCACCGTGATGGAGTCGTCTACCACCATCACGGTGATGCCCTTCATCTCGGGTTCCGGCACCGCCTGGGCAGGCGCCTGGGCCACTGCCATCGAACGGATCAGGGCATTCATGTCCAGCAGCAGCGCGATCTTGCCGTCGGCGAGAATGGTGCCGCCGGTGAACCAGCGCACGCCGGCGAGCTGTGCGCCGATGGATTTCACCACCACCTGGTGGTTGCCCAGCAACTGGTCGACCTGGATGGCCAGGCGCTGCTCACCGGCGCGCACCAGCAGCAGCGGGAACCACTTGGCGTTCTCGGGCAGCACGGGTTCGGCCACGCCGAGCATGGAGCCCATGTAGCGCACCGGGTAGCGGTGCCCTCCGTACTCGATGCCTTCGGACTGCCCCTGGTAACAGGCCATGAGGTCCTCGCGCGAAACGCGGATGATGACCTCGGTAGTGCCGTGGGGAATGGCGTAGACGTCGTCGGCAACCTTCACCAGCAGGGCCTCGGAGATGGCTAGCGTGAAGGGCAGGCGGATGACGAAACTGCTGCCGCGACCGTGCTCGGACATGATCTCCAGGGAGCCGCCCAGCTGCTTTATCTCGCTCACCACGGCATCCATGCCCACGCCGCGGCCTGCCACCTGGGTCACTTCCGCCGCCGTAGTGAAGCCTGGCTGCAGGATGAACTGGTAGAGTGCCTCTTCCTCGACCTCGGCGCTCTCTTCGAGGAGGCCGTTCTGTATCGCCTTCCTGCGAATGGCCGTGGCATCCAGGCCGGCACCATCGTCCGAAATGTTGAGCACCACTTCGCTGCCTTCGCGCGTCAGCACCAGGGAGACCTTGCCGGTTTCCGGCTTGTCCAGCTCGAGGCGCTTCTCCGGCGGCTCAATGCCGTGTGCCACGGCGTTGCGCAGCAGGTGCTCCAGTGGCCCCATGATACGGTTGAGGATGGTGCGGTCGATCTCGCCTTCCGCACCGATGACGTCCAGCTCGGCCTTCTTGCCCAGCGATTGGGCCGTCTGCCGCACCACCCGCTGCAGACGTGATGCTTGGCGCTTGAAGGGCACCATGCGGCTGCGCAGCAGGCCATCCTGCAGGTCGTTGGTGACCCGCGCCTGCTGCAGCAGCAGGGTATCGGCATCGCGGGTCTGCTCGCTGAGCGAATCGCCGATGCTCGAGAGGTCGGCGATGGTCTCCGAAAGCGCCCGCGAAAGCTGCTGCAGGTTGGAATAACGGTCCATCTCCAGCGGATCGAAGTCCTCGTAGCCGCCCTCTTCCAGCTTCCGCTCGTGGCGGGAACGGATCTGTGCCTCGGTCTCGAGTTCCAGTGCCCGGAGCTGCGACTGCAGGCGCGAGAGGTGGAGTTGAGCTCCTCCAGGTTCTGCTGCACGCGCATGTTGTGCCGCTCCAGGCGGGCCCGGTAGATGCTCACCTCGCCGGCGTTGTTTACCAGCTGGTCGAGCAGTTCGGCCAGTACGCGAACCCGCTCGCCCTTGCCGGTCTGCTCCTCTTCCGCCCGCAGCGGGGGCGGGCGCTGGCGGTCGCGGCGACGGCGAACCTCCGCGGCATCCGGGAAGGGGATGATCCGGTCGCCTTCTCCGGCACTCTCGGTTTCACCGAGCAGCTCGGAGTCGGTGAGCATCTGTGAGCTCATGATGAAGGAGGAATCCTGTTCCTGCTGAACGCTCGAAACCTCGGAGCCCATCTCCGAGTGAACCACGCTCAGGGTGGACTCCGGCATGGCGGAAAGCTCGGAATCGGCCACCAGGGAGGTCAGCTCCCAGCTGGTGCCACGCGCAGCGGCTTCCAGCGCTTCGGTGAGATCGGCGAGATCGGGCAGTTTTCCGTTCTGCTGCAGCGTCTCGATACTGGTTTCGAGCCGGTCCACGCCCTGGCGCACCAGTGGCCTGAGCCGCTCGTCGGCCTGCAGGCTGCCTTCCGCGAGATTCTCGAACAGGGATTCCAGCGCATGGCTCAGATCGCCGACCCCGAACAGGCCCGCAAAGCGTGCGTTACCCTTGAGCGTGTGCAGGCTGCGCATGAGGCCGTCGATGGCTTCCTGGGAGGTGAGGTCGTCTTCCCAGGAGGCCAGGTGTTCCTCGAGCCGTTCGGTGATCTCGCCGGCCTCCTCGAGGAAGAGTTCGAGCAGTTCCGGGTCCACCTCGGGCGCAACCGCCTGGGGCTCTTTCTCTGCGGTAGGGGGCTCGCCCGGCCCCTCATCGGCTGAACTCTCGAGAGTGGTCGATTCGGGATGGTAATCCCCCTCCTCCGCCCAGCTTTCGGTGAGCAGGATGGATTCGGGCTCCTGGCTCTCCAGTTCCTGCACTTCGCCTTCGGGTTCGGCTTCCTCTTCCTGCTGGACCAGCTGCTCCATGCGCGCGGCCAGATCGGGCAGCTTGCCGTTGAGGTGCAGTGAATCCAGGGCATCCTCGATGGACTCCACCAGTTTGCGAATCTCGTTGCGGGTGTCCCGGTCCACCTGGCCGCCGCTCGACTGCAGCACCTCGAAGAAGCCTTCCAGCCCCTGTGCCAGGTCTCCCAGCGGCAGGAAACCCGCCATGCGCGCCCCGCCCTTGATGGTATGCAGGCCGCGCTTGAGTGCATCGGCCACCCCGGTCTCGTCCTCCTCGATCCAGCTGGTGAGATCCCTGTCCAGCTGCTCGAGGATCTCCGCCGCCTCTTCCAGGAAGATATCGATGATCTCGCGCTCGGCGGCCGGTTCGCTGATCAGCTCGCTGTCGGAGACCGGTTCCAGGTCGGAAACCACCTCGGGCAGGTCGTGGTCGGCCTGCCGGATGGCGTCCACCAGCGCCTGCCAGTCGGGCAGGCTGCTGCCCGGCACGTTGATGGCATCGAGTATGGCCACCATGGTGGCATGGAATTCCTTCAGCAGCCCCAGTTCCTCCCGGGAACAGGCGTGGGAAAGCTGGTGCAGGTGATTGCAGTAGATCTCCATCTCGCCGGCGAGTACCGCCATGGGCTCCACTTCCGCAAGGTGGGAGCTGCCCCGCAGCGTGTGCACGGCACGCACCGTCTCCGGCGTAATGACACAGTTCTCCTCGCAGGTCTCCAGGAATTCCTGGAGGATTTCGAGGTGGTTCTCGGACTCCACGCGGAAGATGCTGTAGAGGTCCTCCGGCAGCGCGATGGCCGGCGCGGGCTGCTCCTCCACTTCCCCCACGAAGCCGGACTCGGCCTCCTCCACCACTTCCGTGAGCGGTTCCTCTGTTTCTTCCTCCGGCTCGGCCTCGCTCTTGCGTGCCTCGGCAAGGGCAAAGCCCCGTTCCTGGAGGGTGGCCACGTCCACCTGAGGTGCCACACCCGTTTTCTGCGCCTCGATCAGCTGCGGCAGGGCCGTGATGACCTGGTCGAGGTGTTCGAGCACTTCCCCATCCGGGGCAACGGTGCCGTCCATGATCCGGTTGAGCAGGTTTTCCACCGACCAGGCGAATTCACCGATGACGTGAGCGCCCACCATGTGGCCGCTCCCCTTGAGCGTGTGGAAGGAGCGGCGGAAGGTCTGCAGCGCGGTCTCGTTGGAGGTGTCGGCACGCCACAGGGGATACTGCTCTTCAATGACCCCCAGCTCCTCGCCCGCCTCTTCCATGAAGATCTCGAAGATCTCGGGATCGATCTCGTCCATGCTCAGGGCTTCTGCGGCCACCTCGGGCTCTGCCTCGGTCTCTTCCCTGGCTTCTTCCTCCTGCCCCGCCTCCTCCTCCGGCGACGGCGATTCGGCAGTCACTTCCCGGACGAACCCGGACTCCCGGGAGGGGATCTCGAGTTCCTCCAGCACCTGTTCCATGGGCGGAGAAGCCTCCTCTGCGCCGGCAACCGGTTCGGCTGGCGCCTCCTCCATGTTTTCCGTTGCGGTCTCGGGCTCCCCGGCCTCTTCTTCAGCCGCCTCCTTTTCCGGAACCTCGTCGACCGGGGCAGGTTGGGCCGGCTTTTCCATGAACTCCGGGTGCACGACCTCTTCGAGCTCACCCGGCGCGGCGTTCAGGTTACGCAGCGACTCGCGTGCCTGCGCAAGGATACCCTCGAGGTTGCTGCGCCCGTCCAGCCGGGCCTCCAGATAGTAATCCAGCGCGGCAAAGAGATCCACCAGTGCTCCGCGCTGGTGCGGCGACAGCTCCAGCTACTCTTCACCCAGGCGCTGCAGCTCGGGTTCCGCCTCCCTGAGCAGCCCGGCCACCGAGTCCAGATCGATGACGCTGAAGACGCCGGCCAGCTTGTGAACGTCGGCGGCGACCTGCTGCAGGCGTCCGCTTTCCGAGGTGTCGTGAAGATAGCGCTCCAGGGCCTCCTTGATGCGGGAGAACTCGGAGAACGCTTCCCGGATCACCACCTCGTCGTGTTTCTCGCTTTCCTCCTCGGCAGCGGCAGCGCCTTCACCCGCTGCTCCACCGCCGGGACGGGAAAGGGTGGTCTCGGCTTCCACGATGGCAGTGGCGATCTCCATCAACTGCTCATCGGCTGGCAGGCTCTGGCCGCTCTCCATCTCCCTCAGGCCATCGGCCACCTGGGCCAGCTTTTCCCGCAGGGCGCCGCGCCCCAGCATCCCCAGGGTATCGGCCACCTTGGAGAGCTTCTCGCCCAGCCCCTGCAGCCGGTGCAGCTCCTCGCGATCGCCCCGGATGTAGAGATCCAGGTTCTCCTGCACCTGTGCCAGGTCATTGCCGAGCTCCGAGAATACCGTGGCCAGGACATCCTCGTCGGCCCCCATGCGCACTTCCACGGGCGCCTTGAGGAGCTGATCCGGGAAGCTGTTGGCAAGATCCGCCGTGCGCTTCACCGACTGCACCACGGGATCGTGGGAGTGGGAGCGGGACACGAAGTAGAGAATGCTCTTCAGGAGCTCGATGGGGTAATCCTCCATCGCCTCCTCTTCGCCCTTTTCGATCAGCTCCTTGAACACCCGGTCCAGGCGGCTGAAGAGCTGCTTGACCTCGTCATCGGCAGTGAACTCGCCCTCCATGAGGGTCAGGACCAGTGCTTCGGCGGAGTCCATCAGGCGGCGCAGGCGACGGGTGCCGGCGATGGCGTTGACACGCCGGATCACGTCCAGCACCAGGTCGAGCCCGGCTTCCTGTCCCTGATCGCGGTACCAACCCAGCAGCCCGTGGTGATAGCGGGTGCGCTGCTCCCTGACCAACCCGGGGATACGCTCGCTTCCCGAGCCGGGAATCACCGGCTCGCGCTCCACCACACGATTCAGGTTGGGCGCATAGAGCACGATCTCGGAAGCGGCCAGGGCACCGCGCGCGGCACGAAGATCGTTGAGCACCGGGAGCAGGACCAGCGGAATATCCGGCTCGCCCTTTTCCAGCCGCTGCAGGTAGGCCGGCAGCTGCACCAGACCAAGCATCAGGGATTCCGCCAGCCGCTCGTCCCCGGCCAGGGCACCTTCCGCAAGCAGCCGGCCCACCCGCTCCATCTCCTCCACGAGCATGGCGCCGCCATAGACCTGCACCATGCGCAGGGTTCCCAGCAGCTGGTGGATCTGCTGCTGGAAGGTGGCGATGTCGTTGCCACTGAAGCCCGCCTCTTCGTATGCCTCCAGCGCCTGACGGGCCAGCTGAATGGTTTCATCCAGCCCTTCCTTTACCCAGCGCAGGGTGGCGTAGTCAGGCTTTTCCACTTCGTTCATCGAATTTCCTCAACTGGCAGGCCGTTGAAAAACAGCGTCATTCGGCAGCCCTGTGCGGCACGGCGTTCCGCTCTCAGCTCTTTTCTGGCAATACGAAGCCGGCTACCGACTGCCGCAGCTGGTTGATCTTCTGCGCCAGTTCGCCGATGGCCTCGGCCGTGTTGGCCGTACCCTCGGTGGTCTGCTGGGTGATCTCCTGGATGACACCCATGGTGTCGTTCAGCTGCCGCGCCTCGGCGGACTCGGCCTGCGCCGAGGAGGCCAGGCGGGTGATGATCTCGGCGATCTCCTGGGAAACGGTCTCGATCTCCTGCAGGGCGGCACCGGCGTCTTCCGCCAGCCCGGCACCACTCACCACCTCCGTGGTACTCGATTCCATGGAGCTCACGGCTTCCTTGGTATCGGCCTGGATGGTCTGTACCAGCGCCTCGATCTGCTTGGTGGCGTTGGCGGAGCGTTCCGCCAGCCGCTGCACCTCGTCGGCCACCACCGCGAAACCGCGGCCCGCCTCGCCGGCCATGGCCGCCTGCATGGCGGCGTTCAGCGCCAGGATGTTGGTCTGGTCGGCGATGTCCTCGATCAGCTCCACGATGTTGCCGATCTCCTGGGAGCTCTCGCCGAGGCGCTTGATCCGCTTCGAGGTCTCCTGGATCTGCTCGCGGATGTTGTCCATGCCGTGGATGGTGCGGCGCACCGCCTCGCCGCCCTTGGCGGCCAGCTGCACCGATTTCTGCGCCACTTCGGCGGACTTGGTAGCGGTGCCTTCCATCTCCACCAGCGCGTTGGTCATCTTGTCGATGGTGGCACTGGCGCCGGTGATCTCGTCACGCTGGTGCTCGGCCGCCTCGGCCAGATGCATGATGGTGGCCTGGGTCTCCTGGGACGATTTCGAAACATCCTCCGCCGTCTCGTTGATGGATTCGACCACCTCGCGCATCGCCTCGATGGCGTAGTTGATGGAGTCGGCGATGGCGCCGGTGATGTCCTCGGTAACCGTGGCTTCCACGGAGAGGTCACCGTCGGCCAGGTCGCCCATTTCGTCCAGCAGGCGGCGGATGGCGTCCTGGTTGCGCTGGTACTGGTCGGTGATGGCGCGTTCCTGGCGACGGGCCCGGCCGACCAGCGCGATGCCCAGCAGCACCAGCAGTACGGTGGTGAGCACACCCAGGCCGGTCACCAGCAGCGGACCGACCACCACGGGACCCACTTTCAGCTCGCCCGCCGCGCTCTGGTAGGCAAGGATCAGCTTCTTCACCGCATCGGCCACCTTGTCCGAAGCCAGCGCCAGGGCACTGGGCACATCCATGTCGGGCAACACCTCGCCCTGTGCAACGGCCTCCTGGGCCATCTCCTGCAGGCCGCTCTCGCCCACCGCCTCCAGAGCCGGGAGCACGTCGGAGATCATCCCCAGGATGGTGTTCAGGGAGTCGTCCAGGTCACCCAGGATGGCGGTGATCTCGAGCAGCTGCTCCTTCAGGTCGTCATCCTTGACCGCCTTGACCCCCAGCGCCGAACTGCCATTGAGCAACGCATCGACCACCGTCTTGAGTTCGTCCACGTCCTGGGTCAGCTGGTCCACTGCCAGCGCCGTGGCGGAACCGCCCGAAAGCACCTCGTTGAGAGAGGAGTTGATGCGCTGGGCCAGAAACAGCTGACGGGTCGCATAGTAGATCTGGGAGGGATCGGCCTTCTCTTCCACCAGGGCGTTGGTCACCTCCGTGGAGAGCTCCAGCAGGTCTGGCAGGGTGTCCTTGATGGAGTTGATGATCTCCTTCACCGAGAGAATGGCATCCTGGTTGTTGAGGATGGCATCCACGTGAGAGCGCAGCTCCAGCCAGTTGTTCTCCACCTCCTGCAGTGCCGGCTGGACGGCTTCAGGAGAGGGGGGCAATCCCTCGGCTGCCGAACCGTTCTTGAGGATCTGCAGCAATTCGGTGAAACGGTCCCGCGACTCGCGCAGACGGGGGAAGGAGGCCTCCTTGCCGCTGGCTGCCTCCACGGCGTACTTGGCGATCCGGTGTGCAAGCACCCGCTGGTCCGCTGCATACAGCAGGTATTTCTCCACGTGGGAACTGTGCCGGGACCAGGCCACGAAGGCGAGCACGCCTGCCACCATGGAGACAACCAGCAGCACGGACAGCAGCGGGATTAGCGCCGACCGTTCTTGAACTTGTTTTGCTCTTGCAACCATTTTCTTACCTCGTGAGGGTGGACCTTGCCCACCTGCCCTTGTTATCAGGATTCGGTTCCTGGCCGCTGCCGCTAGGCAGCAGCGGAAAGGAAACGTTCATCGTTGGCCAGCGCCGCCATGCTGAATACCGGCCAGACCCCGTCTTCCAGTCCGAACACGTCGTACACGTACTGCCCCAGCACCCCTTCGAATTCGGCATCCGCGATCTGCTTCTCCAGCGGCAGGTGGCGCATTCCCAGCACCGAGGAGACCAGCAGCCCGGTGGAGGTGCCCCGGTTGCGGATCACCAGCACCCTGCAACGCTCATTTAACGGCACGGGGGCGCTTCCCATGAACTGCTGAAGGTCCACGATGGGAAGCAGTTCACCCCGAATGTTGGCCAGCCCCAGCATCCAGGCCCGGGTACCGGGAACCCGCGTGACCGATTCGGGGTAGGGAAGCAGCTCGCGAACCTCTTCCATGGCCGTTACCAGCTTCACGCCATCGAGGACGAAGGCCAGCCCCTGCCAGTCCTCCTCCTTGACCAGGGTGGCGGGTACCTTCTCTTCCTGGGCCTCGCTGCGGCGCGCATACTCACCCAGCCGGGCAATCGCTTCTGCTGTGGCCTGTTCCGTTTTCTGGCTCATGGCGTATCAGCTCGCGGCCAGCAGGGTGACTTTCTGCAGCAGTTCCTTCATGTCCACCGGCTTGACCAGGTAGTCCCGCGCTCCCTGGCGCATGCCCCACTCCCGGTCCGTGTCCTGGTCCTTGGTGGTGACGATGATGATGGGAATGTGCTTCGTGGAAGCGTTGCGGTGAATCTTGCGCGTGGCCTGGAAACCATTCAGGCCCGGCATGACCACGTCCATGAGGATCAGGTCGGGCTGCTGTTCGCTGGCCTTCTGCACCCCTTCCTCGCCGTCCGTGGCCACCAGCACATCGTGGCCCGCTTCGCTCAGCGCAGAGCTGAAGATGTGAACCTCTGTGGGTGAATCGTCAACAATCAGTACTTTTGCCATGTTCTCTGGGTTTCCTTGTCGGTTCTGTATTGGTGGTCACCTCCTGAGCGGACAGGAGGCGGTTCGTGGCATTCGTAAGGACTCGGCTCAGGCCGCCTTGTCGAGGTGACGGCGAATCGCATCCAGCAGCTCTTCCCGGGTGAAGGGCTTGGTCAGGTACTGGTCGGAACCCGCCAGGCGTCCCTTGGCCCGGTCGAACAGCCCGTCCTTGCTCGAGAGCATCACTACCGGGGTATCGCTGTAGGCCTTGTTTCCCTTGATCAGGGCACAGGTCTGGTAACCATCCAGCCGGGGCATCATGATGTCCACGAATATGAGGTCGGGCTGGTGGTCGGCCACCAGCGACAGGGCCTCGAACCCATCCACGGCGGTGATCACTTCACAACCCGCCTTGCGCAACAGGTTCTCCGCCGTGCGGCGGATGGTCTTGCTGTCGTCGATCACCATGATCTTCAGCCCGGAAAACCCGGTTTCCGTCTCTTCGCTCACGTCATTTCCCCACGCCAGTGCATGTGTCATCTGTACACCCTATTGTTTTCATCTGCTTTTCTCCCCGGGGGTGATCGTGGTCAGCCCCCACAGCTCCCACAGCTGCATGCCACCCCGGTAATACCTGATCTTGTCGCCCGGGTAATCGGCCGCCAGCAACCCGCGTATGGCGCGGGGAGACTGCCCGCAGGCCGGACCGTTGCAGAACAGCACCAGGGTCTTCGCATCCGTAAAATCCCACTTCTCGGTCTTGTACTTTGCTTCGATGATCCCCCAGCGCTCCAGAAGCGAGTCCCAGAAGCCCACTTCGCCCCGGGGCTTGGCGCCCAGCCGGGTGAGCATGGCGTCCATTTCGGGGGTGCCCGGCTTCCTGCTCATCTCGGTGAAAGGAATGTTTACCGAACCGGGAATGGTCCCCTTGCTGAACCAGGAGGGGGTGCGCGCATCGATGAGCACTCCCTTGTTGTTACGCAGCTCCTTCTCCATGAAGTCGAACAGCTCCACCTCGCCGATCACCGAAACCCGCGGATCGGGGGTGATGGGCTGGATGCAGAAGGGCGGGCACTTGCGGATGGTCTTGGCGAAGTAGCCGCTCAGCTCGTAGTCGGGATCCTGTATCCGCTGGATCTTCACCGAGCTTCCCTCGTGGATCACGTAGATATAAGGCTTGTCTCGGGTCAGCGGAACGAAGCTGCTGTCGCCACCGACCTTAAGTTCACCGCCCTCTTCCGCCTGCACCGTGGAAAACGGTGCCAGCAGCAGCACGACGATGCCCATCAGAATCTTTCTGCTCACGTCTCTCCTCCTCCGAACGAAGATCACCGGTGCAAGCTGCGGTCGATGATCATGCGGCGAATCCTGGCAAAATCGGCTCCTTCTCCATAGGCCTTGAACACCTCGGCCCTGTCCTTCTCCGGCAGCTTCCTGTAGAAGGAGTAGGTGCCCTTGTGTTTCGCGAGCCCGGCTTCGAAATCCGCCCGGTCGCCCCGGTTGCCGGACTCTGCCGGTGCTTCGGGCTGGACGGCCGACTCCACCGGTGCAAGCTTCTGCGCCTCCGCCTCCAGGGACTCCAGATAGTCGTCCCCGGCAACGGCTGCCGATGACAGGATCGTCGATATCACCAGTGATGCCATTCCGGCTGCATGCAATGACATGCCATCCCCCGATTCGGACCTGGTCCGCAATTTCTGTTTCGATCCCGATTCACCGGCATGGAATGCACTGTTCAGCACCCTTGCCGGCAGCCCGTTTTTCGTTATTTTTTGCGTTTCCCGCGGCAACATAGCAAGCTACCCATGGTGGCGCAAGGGCACGGGAAAGCACTTGTGCTTTTGGCCACAAAACACTGACCCCGGCTTATTCACTGAGTGAGTGATAAATAAGGAGGCGTGTTCCCCTATTCGTTGTAAAATCAGGATCTTGAGTCAAGACAAACAACGGACAAGGAAACACGCCATGGGTGAAACGCTACCGCTATTTACGCCGCTGTTCAACAAG
>QNZQ01000161.1 GCA_003972985.1 Gammaproteobacteria bacterium
CGACTTCAACAAACTGACGGACAGGCAGGTCCTGGAGATCATGGACAAGTTGAACAATCGCCCTCGAAAATGCCTGGGGTACAAGACACCCAATCAGGTATTCTTCGGGATCAAACCACCCGTTGCACTAGCGAGTTGAATCCGCGGCTACGAGAAAAAGCAGAAACCGGAATGCGGCAAGGACGTTTGTCATCAGGAGAAAGCGATTGCGTGATTTACCCGGCATCCGTTGCCGTGCACACCGGCCCGGGAATCGCCCAAAACAAAAGGGCTGACAGCGAGAGCTGTCAACCCTTTATCGTGCATGGTGGGCCGTGGGCGATTCGAACGCCCGACCAACTGATTAAAAGTCAGCTGCTCTACCGACTGAGCTAACGGCCCGAAAGAGGGCGCATTATACAGCGAAGATCCAGGTTTCAAAACCCCTCCCTGCTGATTTTTCACCGGTAGCAGGTGGGATCGGGAACCCCCGCCGCAAGAAAGCCCTCTGCGCGCAGGCGACAGGAATCACAACGACCACAGGCACACCCCTGTTCATCGGCCTGGTAGCAGGAAACGGTGAGGCGGTAGTCCACGCCCAGTCCGGTCCCGGTACGAATGATCTGGGCCTTCGTCATGTGAATGAGCGGCGCATGGATGTGGAAAGAGTCACCCTCCACGCCGGCTTTGGTGGCCAGGTTGGCCAGCTTCTCGAACGCTGCGATGAACTCGGGCCGGCAGTCGGGGTAGCCGGAATAGTCCACCGCGTTGACACCGATGAAGATGTCCCGCGCACCCAGCACTTCCGCCCAGCCAAGCGCCAGGGAGAGAAAAACGGTGTTGCGTGCCGGTACGTAGGTGACGGGAATCCCTTCCTGGGGCGTTTCGGGCACGTCGATGGAGTCATCGGTGAGGGCGGACCCTCCGATCTCGTCCAGTCTAAGACCGAGAATCTTGTGTTCGGCCACCCCCAGGCTGCGCGCCACGCGCCGCGCCGCCTCGAGTTCGGCGCTGTGACGCTGGCCATAGTCGAAACTGAGGGCGTAACAGCGGTATCCCTGCTCCTTCGCCACGGCCAGCGCGGTGGCCGAGTCGAGCCCACCGGAGAGCAGCACTACCGCCTTCCCAGGTACCCCACTCATCGTCCCGGCTCCTCGCCCCAAAGCACCTTGTGTAGTTGCAGCTGGAAACGCACAAAGAGGTGGTCCGCGAGCATCCAGTCGGCCAGGGTTTCCGGCGGAAGCTTCTCCCACACCGGCGAGAAAAGCACTTCGCACTGACGTGTGAGGTCATGTTCCTCGATCCGCCGGCAGGCCCACTCGTAGTCTTCCCGGTCGCAGATGACGAACTTCAGCTGGTCGCCCGGCTTGAGATGCTGCAGGTTCTGCCAGCGGTTCCGCTCCACTTCGCCCGAACCCGGCGTCTTGATGTCCATGACCAGGGTTACACGTGGATCCACTTGCGAGATGTCATGAGCACCCGCGGTTTCCAACGATACCCGATGCCCCAGATCACAGAGCCTGGAGAGCAGTTCCAGCACGCCTTTCTGCGCCAGTGGCTCGCCACCGGTGACGGTGACGTGAGAAGTACCGAAGCTGGCCACCCGTTCGCAGACCTCGTCCACGCTCATGGTGGTTCCCCCCTTGAAGGCGTAGGTGGTGTCGCAGTAGTCGCAGCGCAAGGGGCAACCGGTGAGCCGCACGAACACCGTGGACATGCCTGTAGTGAGCCCCTCCCCCTGCAGGGAACGGAATATCTCGGTGATCCGCAACTGTGTCACTACTTCAGTTTCTTGAGACGGGCTTTGGCCATGCGGCTCACGGAAGCGTCGGGATACTGGCTGACCAGCTGCTGCAGCACCTTGCGGGCTTCGGACTTCCTGCCCATGGCATCGAGAATGTAGCCCTTCTTCAGCAGGGCCCCCGGCGCCTTGTCGCTTTGCGGAAACTCCTTGAGCAGGCGATCGAATGCCGCCAGCGCCGACTTGTTGTCCTCGGTGACATAGTAGGTTTCGCCCAGCCAGTAGAGTGCATTGTCAGCCAGCTCGCTGGTGGGGTATTTCTCGAGAAAGGCCTTGAACGCGGCAATGGCCTCCTTGTAGCGGCGCTGTGAAGGTTGCAGAAGCGCATAGGCAGCATCGTATTCCGCCTGTATCTTGGCGGGAGAAACCGCTCCCGCTGCAGTCGGCTTCTTTTGCACCGCCCCTGGCGCAGCGGCAGACGGCTTTTCTGCCGCAGGTACCTTGGCTGCAGGCCTGCTCCCGTTGGGCTGCAGCGCCGACAGGCGGGAATCGAGATCGAGGTAGAGCTCGCGCTGTTTCTGCTCCATCCGCTTGATCCGGTACTCCAGCTCTTCCACCCGGCCGAGCAGTTCGCGGTTGCTTCGCTTCAGCCCTTCCACTTCCAGTACCAGCTCACTGACATGGGAGACCCGCCGTTCCAGCACCTGCAGGCGCCTTTCCAGCGATTCGTCTGCTGCCATGGTTGTAGAGGCGCCCAGCAGGAGCAGTACCAACACCAGGGCACGCAGCAACAATCTGTTTCCGCCCATTACCGTTTATTGATAGACGAGTTCAGCACGACGGTTCTTGGCACAGGCCTCTTCGTTGTGGCCCGGAACAGCGGGACGCTCCTCGCCGTAGCTGATGGTTTCCAGCTGCAGCGGGCTCACCCCTTCGGCCTCCAGGAATCGCTTCACCGCGTTGGCGCGCCGCTCCCCGAGGGCGATGTTGTACTCGCGTGACCCCCGCTCATCGCAGTGCCCCTCGATGACCAGCCGCGCCGAGGGGTTGTTGATCAGGTAGTCCGCATGGGCGCGCAGGGTGGGCAGGAACTCGGGGCGGATCTCGGCCTGGTCGAAATCGAAATAGATCACCTTTTCATACAGGGGGCTGTTGGGATCGTCCAGCGGGGAACCGCTCCATGCTCCGCCGGCCGTGGCTGCAGAAGTCTCCGCGCTGCCGGCTCCCCCGACAGTGGTTCCACCTGCTGCACCCTCTTCACCTTCGGTGGGCCCCGTGGAACCGCAACCGCTCAGAAACAGAACTCCAAGGAAGAAGGGCAGGAGAAACAGTCGAATCTTTTTCATGGCAAGTACCTATTTGTAATAAGGAGACCAGACCGGGTCACGTACATCGCCGCTCTGCAGGGCAAGCCGCTGCTTGACACGGCCGTCGGTGGAAACCGCCGAAAGCACGCCCTTGCCCCGGTAGCGCGTGGCATAAATTATCATGCTGCCGTTGGGGGCGAAACTGGGGGATTCATCCAGGCGGCCATCGGTGAGTACCGTCATCGACCCCCGCTTCAGATCCATCACGGCGATGCGGTACTGGCTGCCCACACGGGTGATGAACGTCAGCAGCTTGCCATCCGGCGAGTAGGAGGCCCGGGCATTGTAGCCGTTCTCGTAGGTGATGCGGGTCGCCCCGCCGCCGCTCACGGGAATTCTGTAGATCTGCGGAGATCCACCGCGATCCGAGGTGAAGACGATGTTCTGCCCGTCCGGGGACCAGGAGGGCTCGGTGTCGATGGCCCAGTGGCGCACCAGCCGGCGCAGCTTGCGCCGGGTGAGATCCATGATATAGATATCGGGGTCGCCGTCCTTCGACAGCGTCATGGCCAGGAAACGGCCATCGGGCGACCAGGCGGGCGCCCCGTTGATTCCCTTGAAATGGGTGATCTTCTCCCGCTTGCCGGTGAACACCTCCTGGATCCAGATGGCAGGCCGGCCGTTCTCGAAGGAGACGTAGGCGAGCTTGCGTCCATCGGGCGACCAGGCGGGCGACATGATCGGCTCGGTGGAGGAGACGATCACCTGGGAATTGTACCCGTCGGAGTCGGCGATGCGCAGCGAGATGCGCGGCTTGTCGATGGTTCCCTCGGAGACCACGTAGGCGATGCGGGTGGCAAAGGCACCGGGCGTACCCGTGAGCGTCTCGTAGACGAGGTCGGCGATGTGGTGGGCGATGGCGCGCAAGTCCCTTGCCGTGGTGGCGAAGCTGTAGCCCATCAGCTGTTCGCCCTGGTAGACATCGAAGAGCTTGAAATTGACCGTGTAGCCGCCAGGACCGTTGGGGCTGATCTCGCCGATCACCAGATTGTCCTGCTTCAGCGCCCGCCAGTCGCGGAAATCGACCTCCGCCGTGGTCGAGGGAAAGGCGAGCATCTCGGACTCGGGCAGGGTCTTGAAGTAACCGCTGCGGTGCAGGTCGGCGGCAATGATCCTGCCCACCTTCTGGGGCGGCGGTGAGGCCGGATCGCCTTTCCAGCGGAAGGGTACCACCGCGATGGGCAGCGCCCCCTCGGCGCCTTCGGTGATCTCGATCACCAGTTCCGCGCGGGCCAGGGAAGCGCCAAGAAGCAGTGAAAGAAAGAGGATTCTGAGTAACTGTTTCATTACCTGGGTCTGAATATGAAGGTGAAATCCCTGAATTCCGAAATCAGCCGCGGTGATTTCGGCATCGGGAGGGGATCGGCCCTGTAGACCGCCGCCTCCACGGACCGGTCGAAGGCATCGTTGCCGCTCGATTCTATCACCTGTACCAGCAGCACGGAGCCCGATTCATTGAGACACACCCGCACCTTGGCCTGGAGGTCGCGGTTTGCCGCCGAGGGCGGCCGCAACCAGCTGTTTTCCACTTTGCGCTTGATGGCGGCGGTTATGCTGGCCCGTTCCCGGGCGTCCTGCTCGGCCTCCAGCTGTGCCGCCAGTTCCGCTTCGCGCGCCTTCTGTTCGGCCCTGCGCCTGGCTGCGGCCTCCTTGCGCTTGCGTTCCGCTTCGGCCTTCCTGCGGGCCTCCTCCTTGCGCTTGCGTTCCAGTTCGGTCTTGCGTCTGGCTTCGGCCTTCTTCGCTTCGGCTTCCTTGCGCTTCTTCTCTTCGAGCCTGCGTTTGCGCTCGAGTTCCGCCTTGCGCTTCTTTTCGGCCTCCTTTTTCTTCTGCAGGGCGAGCTTTCTCTTGCGCTCTGCCTCGGCTTTCTTCTGGGCTTCGGCCTTTCTGCGCGCCTCTTCCTTGCGCTTGCGTTCCAGTTCGGCCTTGCGTTTGGCTTCGGCTGCTTTCTTCGCTTCGGCTTCCTTGCGCTTCCTCTTTTCCAGCGCGCGCCTTTTCTCTTCTTCGGCGTGCTTTTTCTTCTGTTCCTCGACCTTGCGCAGCTCACGCTCGTCGATGAGCGTGGCCTGCACGATGTTCACCTTGGGCAGCTGGGGCTCGGGAGGATTGAGCCAGTCGAGCCCGAAGACCATCAGAGCGATGATGCCCAGGTGCATGAGCAGCGCCAGCACGAAGGCCACCGGATAGCGCCTGATGAGATCCCACATCAGCGACCGCTCACTCCCCGGGCTCCGTGAGCAGACCTATACTGGGTGCACCCGCCTCCTGCAGCAGCACCATGGCTTGTACCACGCGGCCATAATCCACGGCCCTGTCGCCTTTTACTAGCACGGGAATACCGGGGTTGTTCTTCAGAATGGCCGCAGCCTGCCGCTTCAGCTCCTCGTCATTGAGCTGGCGTGTACGGTCGTCGTCGTAGGTGAGGTGAAAACGGCCCTCCCGGTCCACGCTCACCACCAGGGGGCGCTTGGCCTTCTCCTCGATGGGCCGGGCATCGGCCTGGGGCAGGTCCACCTTCACCCCCTGGGTGAGCAGGGGCGCGGTAATCATGAAGATCACCAGCAGCACCAGCATCACGTCGATGTAGGGCACCACGTTGATCTCGGCCATGGGGCGCAGTTTCTTGTTGCGGCGGGCCATCTCAGTGCTTGGCGTTGAGCAGGTGGACCTGGCGCTGGAGAATGTTGGCGAACTCCTCGGCAAAATCCTCGTAACGTCCTTCCAGGCGCTGCACCTTGTCGGCGAACTTGTTGTAGGCCACCACCGCGGGGATGGCGGCGAAGAGCCCCATGGCCGTGGCGATGAGTGCCTCGGCAATCCCCGGCGCCACCAGGTTGAGGGTGGCCTGCTTGACGTTCCCGAGGGCATGAAAGGAGTTCATGATTCCCCACACGGTGCCGAACAGCCCCACGTAGGGGCTGGTGGAGCCCACGGTGGCGAGAAAGGAGATGTACTGTTCCAGGCTGTCCATTTCGCGGCTCATGGCCACGCGCATGGCGCGGCGCGCCCCTTCCACCACCGCCATGGGATCCATGCCGGCGGTCTCCTTGAGGCGCGCAAACTCGCGGAAACCGGCATGGAAGACCGCGGCCATACCCACCAGGTTCTCCCGGTTGCGGTCCACGCCCCGGTAGAGGTCGCCCAGGTCGGCGCCGGACCAGAACCTGTCCTCGAACTCGTCCGCCTCTTTCGAAGCCCGGCGCAGGGTGCGCGAGCGCTCGAAGATGGCGGTCCAGGAGAGCAGCGAGGCCAGCAGCAGACTGGCCATCACCAGCTGCACCAGGGGACTGGCATCGAGCACCAGCTGCAGGAAGGAGAGGTCACCCTTCATTCATCTTCTCCAGAATCTCCGCGGGGATGGACATGGGCCGGAAACGTTCGATGTCCACACAGACCAGCTGCACCGAGCCCCGGCACAGCAGCTTGTCGTCGGACTGGCGACAGATATCCTGCCCGATGGTGAGGGAGCTGCGCCCGCGGTCGGTGAGATCGCACTCCACCCACAGCAGATCGTTGAAACGGGCCGGATGCAGGTAGTCCGCCTCGGCACGGCGCACCACGAAGACCAGGCCATGGCGCGCCCGCAGGTCGTCCTGCTCATAGCCCAGTTCCCGCAGCCACTCGGTGCGTGCGCGCTCCATGAAACGGAAGTAGTTGGCGTAGTAGACGATTCCCGCGGCGTCGGTGTCCTCGTAGTAGACCCGCACCGGAAAGCGATAGTTCATCCTTCCTCCCCGAACAGGTCGGCCGAAGGCAGCTCGACAGGCGGCTTCAGGCCGAAGTATTCCCAGCTGCGCCGGGTGGCCACGCGACCCCGCGGCGTGCGCATGAGGAAACCCTGCTGGATGAGGAAGGGTTCCAGCACGTCCTCGATGGTGCCCCGCTCCTCGCCGATGGCCGCGGCGAGCGAATCGACGCCCACGGGACCGCCGTCGAACTTCTCCAGCACCGTCTGCAGCAAACGACGGTCCATGTGGTCGAAGCCGTTGCTGTCCACCTTGAGCATGCCCAGGGCGGCATCGGCGATCTCCGCCGTGATATGCCCGTCGCCCTTCACCTGGGCATAGTCGCGCACCCGGCGCAGCAGGCGGTTGGCAATGCGCGGAGTGCCGCGGGAACGGCGCGCGATCTCCCGCGCACCGGCTTCCTCGATGGGAATGTCCAGGATACCGGCCGAGCGGCGCACGATTCCCGCCAGCTCCTCCACCGAGTAGAACTCCAGCCGTTGCACGATGCCGAAGCGGTCACGCAAGGGCGAGGTGAGCAGGCCGGCGCGGGTGGTGGCGCCCACCAGGGTGAAGGGCGGCAGGTCCACCTTGATGGAACGTGCCGCCGGTCCCTCGCCGATCATGATGTCGAGCTGGTAGTCCTCCATGGCGGGATAGAGGATCTCCTCCACCACTGGACTCAGGCGGTGGATCTCGTCCACGAAGAGCAGGTCGTGGGGCTCCAGGTTGGTGAGCAAGGCAGCCAGGTCGCCGGCCTTCTCCAGCACCGGTCCCGAGGTCTGGCGCAGGTTGACCCCCATCTCGTTGGCAATGACATGGGCCAGGGTGGTCTTGCCCAGGCCCGGCGGGCCGAAGATGAGCACGTGATCCAGGGCGTCGCCGCGCTGGCGGGCGGCGGGAATGAAGATCTCCATCTGCTCCTTCACCGCCGGCTGGCCCACGTAGTCGGCCAGGGTCCTGGGCCGGATGGCACGGTCGAGGGCGGCATCGTCGCAAGCGGCAGCGGGATCGATAAGACGGGATTGATCGTTCACGCCTGCACCTCCCGTAACACCCGTAGCCCTGTAGGTTGGGCAAAGGAGCGATAGCGACGTGCCCAACAGAACGCCGGGAAGTGTTGGGCACGCTTCGCTTTGCCTGACCTACGGGGTTGCCGTTTCATTTCGTGGTCCCCTGCAACGCCGCCTTGATCAGCTCCTCCGTGTCCAGCTCCGGCTCGAACACGGCCCGGACCATGCGGCTCGCCTCGGCGGGCCGGTAGCCGAGGGCCACCAGCGCATCCACGGCATCGGCATCGGCGGCACCGGCCTTGGCAGTGACCGGAGCGCCGGCGGGCAGGCTCTCCCCTTCCAGTTTCTCCAGGCGGTCGCGCATCTCGATGATCAGCCGCTCGGCGGTCTTCTTGCCCACGCCGGGCAGGCGGGTGAGCGCCGCCACGTCGCCCGACTGGACGTTCAGGCTGAATTCGTCGGCAGTCATGCCGGACAGGATGGCCAGCGCCATCTTGCCGCCCACGCCGTTGACCTTGAGCAGCATGCGGAACAGGGCCCGATCCCGCTCGCGGGCGAAACCGAAGAGGGTGTGGGCATCGTCCCGCACCATGAGATGGGTGTAGAGGGTCACCGGCTCGTCACCGGCGGGCAGATCATAGAAAGTGGACATGGGCGCCTCCACCTCGTAGCCCACGCCGTTCACTTCCAGCAGCAGCCAGGGCGGCTGGCGGCTGAGGATGCGCCCCCGCAGCAGGCCGATCATCGCACTCCCCGAAGGCGCAGTGCGTTCACCGCGCTGTGGGCATGGCAGAGCGCCACCGCCAGGGCATCGGACTCGTCCAGGCTCATGCGCTGGCGAGCTCCCAGCAGCAGGCGGATCATGTGCTGCACCTGTTCCTTCTCCGCTGCGCCGGTGCCCACCAGCGCCTGCTTCACCGCCCTGGGGGTGTACTCGAATACCGGCAGCCCGGCCACCACCGCCGCAGTGACCGCGGCACCGCGCGCATGTCCCAGCTTGAGCGCCGAGGCGGCATTGGCCGCCATGAAGACCTGTTCCACCGCCACCTCCTCGGGGCCGTGGTCATTCACCACCGACTGGATGCCCAGGTAGATCTCGCCGAGGCGGGCGGAAAAATCCTTCGACTCGGTACGGATACAGCCGCTGCAGACGTGCCGGCTCTGGCGGCCGTCGCTGTCGATGACACCGAAACCGGTGACCCGGGAGCCAGGATCGATGCCGAGAATCCTCAAGCCTCCAGTTTCTCCATCACTTCATCGGCGATCTCGGCGTTGGAATAGACCTCCTGCACGTCGTCGAGGTCCTCCAGCGCATCGATGAGGCGCATCAGCTTCTCGGCGCCCTCCTGGTCGAGTTCCGCCTTAGTGGTGGCCTCGAAGGTCACCTCGGCATTGACCGGCTCCAGACCGGCATCGAGCATGGCCTGCTTGACGTCCGAGAACTCCTCGGGCGTGGTGAAGACGTCGATGCTGCCATCGTCGTTGGTCTCCACGTCCTCGGCGCCCGCCTCGAGAGCGGCCTCCATCACGGTGTCCTCGTCGGCTCCCGGCGCGAAGCTGATCACGCCCTTCTTCACGAACAGGTAGGCCACCGAGCCGTCGGTTCCCAGGTTGCCGCCGTGCTTGGTGAAGGCATGGCGCACCGCGGAAGCGGTGCGGTTGCGGTTGTCGGTCATGCAATCCACCATGATGGCAGTACCACCGGGACCATAGCCCTCGTAGCGGATCTCCTCGTAGTTCTCACCCTCCATGCCGCCGGCGCCACGCTTGATAGCGCGGTCGATGGTATCCGCCGGCATGTTGGCACCCTTGGCCTTGTCCACTGCCAGGCGCAGGCGGGGGTTGGATTCGATGTCACCACCGCCCTCCTTCGCCGCCACCGTCACCTCACGGATCAGCTTGGACCAGAGCTTGCCCCGCTTCTTGTCGTTGGCTGCCTTCTTGTGCTTGATGTTGGCCCATTTACTGTGACCTGCCATTGCTCACCTCGATTTGGAAAACTGAATACGCTTCAGGCCCGCCTCCGGACCCTGCAATCGGTGAATTCTAGCATGGCCAGAGGGGCTTTCCCGCTGGACTTGGCGCCCCTGCGGGACGACGTCATTTTGCTTCGAGATTCACGGCCGGGAGGCCGCTCCCACATGGGAGATGATTGTAGGAGCGGCGTCCTCGCCGCGAATACCCAGGCGTTCCTACGCAGTTTGGGAGGCTTCGCCTGAGTCACCAGCAGGATCTTCGGCACTTGCCGGGATTGCAGGGAAGGCGTGATCGTGCCAGCATTGCCCGCCTTCATCGTCAATTTGAGCGAAAACCGACCGGCATGAGTGACAAAGAGCATCCCGTACCCACGGAGATCAACCTCCATCGCAAGTCGCGCCTTCTCGAAGTGACCTTTTCCGACGGTGCCCGCTTCCGGTTCCCCTGCGAGTACCTGCGGGTCCACTCCCGTGCCGCCGAGGAGGTGACCAGCGACACCCCCGTGGTGGGCAAGGAGAATGTCAACATCGACAGTATCGAGCCCCAGGGAAACTACGCCATCCGCATCGTCTTCGACGACGGCCACGACGCCACCGCCTTCTCCTGGGAGACCCTCTACGACCTGGGGAAAAACCAGGAGAAACACTGGCAGGAGTACCTGGAAAGGGTGAAGGCTGCCGGCTACCGGCGCGAGCACGACCAACCCGGGCCCGTCGCCAGCGAGGAGATGACCCTGAAGGTGCTCTATTTCAACTACCTGGTGAACAAGCTGGGCAAGCAGGAGGAGATGGTGAAGCTGCCGCGCAAGCTGGCACCGGACGTGGAATCCTTCCTGAAGGTGCTGGCGCGACGCAAGCTCGACCGGGGCTACCTGCTCGACCCCGACACCGTGCGCGTCACCGTCAACCGCCAGTTCGCCGAGCTCTTCACCCGGCTGGAAGACGGCGACGAAGTGGGTATCGTACCCAACTCCCCCACCCCGCCACCTCCGCCGAAGTCGTGAGCCTCGCGGCAACTGCGGGCGCCCCTGCCTGAGCCCCCTTGCCCCGAATCGAATCCCCTTTCCGGCCGGCATGGTGGCTTCCCGGCCACCATCTGCCCACGCTCTGGCCCGCCCTCTTCCGCCGCAGGCCCCGGCTGGCCATTGAGCGGGAGCGGCTGGAACTGCCGGATGGTGATTTCATCGACCTGAGCTGGCATGGGAACCGGGGTGATCCGGTGGTACTGCTGCTCCACGGCCTGGAAGGGAGCCTCGATTCCCACTACGCCCGCCCCTTCCTCGAGACGGTCGCCAGAGAAGGCTACCGCGGCTGCCTGTTCCATTTCCGGGGCTGCAGCGGAGAGCCCAACCGGCTGCCGCGCAGCTACCACAGCGGCGATACCGGCGACCTCGAGCAGGTGGTTTCCCACATCCTCGAGTCGGGGCAACGACTGTACGCGGCGGCGGGTTTCTCCCTCGGCGGCAACGTGCTGCTGAAGTGGCTGGGGGAAAAGGGTGAAGCGGCACCGCTGCAGCGCGCCATGGCGGTCTCCGTGCCCTTCCTCCTGGACAGGGCCGCCGACCGCCTGGACCGGGGCTTTTCGCGTCTCTACCAGGCGCACCTGCTGAAGAGCCTGAAGCGGAAGTACCGGGAGAAGTTCAGCCGCATCCCGTCACCCCTGGAGGTGGACCTGGAGCGGATTCGCAATTTCCGGCAATGGGACGAGGAGGTGACCGCGCCGCTGCACGGCTTCGAGGGCGTGGACGACTATTACCGCCGCTGCAGCTGCCGCCAGTTCATCCCGGCCATCCGCAGACCCACGCTGATCCTGCACGACCGAAAAGACCCCTTCCTCTGGCCCGATGCCATTCCCACCGAAGCGGAACTGCCGCAGCAGGTCCGGCTGGAGATCGCACGCGGCGGCGGACATGCGGGCTTCGTCCAGGGAAGCGTGCCGGGACTACCCCGCTACTGGACCTGCCGGCGGCTGGTAGAATGGCTCGACGCCCCCCTGGAGTCGACGAAATGAAACGATCCACCCTGCTGACCGCCAGCGCAGCCGCGCTGACCGTTCTCGGTATCCTCATGATCGGCCTGGGCGCCCGGGCCGGCATTGCGCCGCCGGCGGTCACCGGAATCGGCTTCCTGGTGACCGCGGCAGCGCTGTTCGCGTTACGCAGGGAGTGAAACCTGTGCCGACCCGATAAGGCTCAGCCGCATCGGGCGTTGCTCATCTCACGCAAACCGTGAGACGCAGGCCATAGGGTTTACGCTGGCTGCCCATCCTTGTTCGGCAGCCTGGTAAGGCGCTGTCAGGCCTCTGATTTCTCCTGCTCTTTCTGCGGCAGCCGCACGCGGATGTGCAGCTCGCGCAGCTGCTCGGCGGAGACGTCGGAAGGCGCCTCGGTGAGCAGGCAGGTGGCGGTCTGGGTCTTGGGGAAGGCGATGACGTCGCGGATGGAGGCGGCGCCGGCCATGAGCATCACCAGCCGGTCGAGGCCGAAGGCGAGACCGCCGTGGGGCGGGCAGCCATAACCCAGGGCCTTGAGCAGGAAGCCGAACTTCTCCTGTGCCTCTTCCTCGGAGATGCCCAGCAGCTGGAAGACTTGTTCCTGCACCTCGCGGCGGTGGATACGGATGGAGCCGCCGCCCACCTCGGAGCCGTTGATCACCATGTCGTAGGCGCGCGACAGACAAGCGCCGGGATCGCTTTCGAGCTTGTCGAGATCCTCCTCGCGCGGCGCGGTGAAGGGATGGTGGAGGGCGATCCAGCGATTTTCCTTTTCGTCCCACTCGAACATGGGGAAATCCACCACCCAGAGGGCCGCCCAGCCCTCTTCCATGAGCCCCAGGTCCTCGCCCAGCTTCACGCGCAGGGCGCCCAGAGCCTCGTTCACCACCGTGGCCCGGTCGGCGCCGAAGAAGATCAGGTCGCCGTCCCGAGCGCCGGTACGCTCCATGATGCCCTCCACGGCACTGTCGGGCAGGAACTTGAGGATGGGAGACTGGAGCCCCTCGCGCCCCTTGGCACTCCACTCGTTGACCTTGATATAGGCGAGCCCCCTGGCACCGTAGATACCGACGAACTTGGTGTAGACGTCGATCTCCTTGCGCGTGAGGCGGCCGCCGTCGGGCACCCGCAGGGCCGCCACGCGCCCTTTCGGATCACTGGCGGGACCGGCGAAGACCTTGAACTCCACCTCGGCCATGAGGTCGGCCACGTCCACCAGCTCCAGCGGGCAACGCAGGTCGGGGCGGTCGGAACCGAAACGGCGCATGGCCTCTGCGTAGGTCATGCGCGGGAAGGGGTCGGGAAGCTCCACGCCCAGCGCACCTTTGAACACCCGCCGGATCATCTCTTCCATCATGTTGATGATCACATGCTCGTCGATAAAGGACATCTCCACATCGAGCTGGGTGAATTCCGGCTGGCGGTCGGCACGCAGATCCTCGTCACGGAAGCAGCGCACGATCTGGTAGTAGGAATCCATGCCGGCCATCATGAGCAGCTGCTTGAACAGCTGGGGCGACTGCGGCAGGGCAAAGAACTTGCCGGCATGGGTGCGGCTGGGCACCAGGTAGTCGCGCGCGCCTTCCGGGGTGGCCTTGGTGAGCATGGGCGTCTCCATGTCCATGAAGCCGTGGCTGTCGAGATAGTCACGCAGCAGACGGGTCACCTGCGACCGGAGCTGCATGTTGGCCAGCATCTGCGGGCGCCTCAGGTCGAGATAACGGTGGCGCAGCCGCACCTCTTCGGAGACCTCGTCCTCGTCGAGCATGAAGGGGAGCGGATCAGAGGCGTTGAGGATTTCCAGCTCCTGGCCCAGCACCTCGATCTCACCCGTGGGGATATCGGGGTTCACGGTGCCCTCGGGACGGCGGCGCACCCGGCCCTTGACCCGCAGCACGTATTCGTTGCGCACCCGCTCGGCGGTGGCGAAGACTTCGGGCAGGTCGGGATCGTAGACCACCTGGACGATGCCGGTACGGTCCCGCAGGTCGATGAAGATGACGCCCCCATGGTCGCGTCGGCGGTTCACCCAGCCGCACAGTTCGATGGTTTCATCGATTTCGTCTACGCCGGGCTCGGCACAATAGTGAGTACGCATTGAATTTTCCGGGATAGCAAAGCCCCGGTGTGAACCGGGGCGTGAATAGGGTTAGAAGAATTGTTCCTGCGGTCAGGCGCAGCCACAGCCTCCACTGCCGCAACCGCCGCCACTGCTCTTTTCCGAAGAGGCGCTGCCGCCGCTGTCGTGCACGTTCTTCTTGCCCGACTTGAAGTCGGTTTCGTACCAGCCACCGCCCTTGAGGCGGAAACCGGCAGCGGAGATCAGCTTGACCAGCTCGGGCTTGCCACACTCGGGGCACTCCCTGAGCGGTTCGTCGCTCATCTTCTGCAGCGCTTCCAGTTCATGACCGCAAGCCTCACAACGATACTCGTAAAAAGGCATGTCGCGACCTCCGTAATTTGTTCGACAGTAAACTATAAAATTCTAACATGATTCCGGAGATCGAAAAATCAATGGTCACTCCTTGACGAACATCGCCGAATCGTCGGCCTCCTCCACATCGGCCTCGTGGACCTTCTCCACTGCCAGTCTCAGTTCGGTGAGCTCGTGCTCGCCCATGCCGAAACGCAGGTAGTGTTCCGCCTTTCGATACAGATCCTCCAGCATCCGGTTCCGCTCGTCGAGGTAGAGCAGTGCCTGGGCCAGCCGATACTTGTCCTTCCCCTGTGCCCGCATGGCCTCCGCCAGCTGCAGCACCTTTTCCATGACTTCGGGTTCCAGTTTCTTCACAGGCATCTCTTCTCCCTCTGGCAGGTGACTCTTTCCGTTTCGTCTAGAATATAGCCCATCGTCTCCGAGGGAACACCCCTTTATCGTGCCAATCTCCTCACAGCGCAGCATTCTCATCACCGGCTGCTCCAGCGGCATCGGACATCATGTCGCCCACGCCCTTGCGCAGCGCGGCCACCGCGTATTTGCCACCGCCCGGAAAGAGAGAGACGTCCAACAACTGCGGAAAGAGGGCCTCGAGGAGTCGCTCCAGCTCGACCTGGACGATTCGGCGAGCATACACCGGGCCGTGGAAGAGGTGCTGGACCGGACCGGTGGCCGGCTCTACGCCCTGTTCAACAATGGCGCCTACGGCCAGCCCGGTGCGGTGGAGGACCTCGACCGGGCCACCCTGCGCGCCCAGCTCGAAACCAACCTGCTGGGCACCCACGAACTCACCTGCGCGGTGCTGCCGGCCATGCGCAGGGCGGGAGAAGGGCGCATCATCCAGAACAGCTCCATTCTCGGTTTCGCCGCCATGCCCTACCGCGGCGCCTACAACTGCTCCAAGTTCGCCCTGGAAGGGCTCACCGACACCCTGCGCCTGGAGCTGAAGGATACCGGTATCTACGTCTCCCTCATCGAACCCGGCCCCATCCGCAGCCTTTTCCGCCGGAACGCCTACGAAAAATTCGTGGCAAACATCGATTTCGAGACGAGCCCCCACCGGGAACGCTACCGGAACATGATCGAACGGTTGCAGAAGGAAGGCGATGCCGCCTCCTTCACCCTGGGACCGGAAGCGGTACTCAAGCGGGTGATCCACGCACTGGAGAGCCCCCGTCCGCGGCCCCGTTACTACGTCACCTTTCCCACCTACCTGTTCGGGTTCCTGCGGCGCGTGCTCTCCACGCGCATGCTCGACCGGGTGCTGCTGAAAGTGTCGGGCGAAGGCGGCCGCTGACTACTCCGCGCAGCCCTCCACTTGGCCGGCAAAATAGCGCTCGAGGAAGACATCGAAATCCTCGCTATCCTGCGCCTCGATCTCCCGTTGCCATTGCAGCGACTCCACGCTGAGCCGGTCGAGTTCCCGGCGGAAGGAGGCCTCCATCTGCTGCGTTTCGAAATGGCGCCACTGTTCCCGGGAGAGGCGGTTGGCGAAGGCGTAGAAACCTTCGCCCTGTTCCCGCATCTCCCGCAGCATGCGGCCCGAGGGGGTCGTCTCCGGCTCTTCCACCTTTGCGATCTGCTGCACCAGGGTGTCGATGTAGATCGGCTTGTGCGTCTGCCTGGCCACCAGTTCGGCCAGCGGCAGCATGGCATCCAGGAGTTCCCTGGCCCAATCACGGAAAAGCACCGCTTTTCCCGCGCGCTGCAGTTTCAGCTGGGAGTCGCGTCCCTGGTGCGCCACCCAGAGCAGGTTGCGGTCGATCTCCTTGCGTTCCAGCGCATCGATAAGTGGACTGTCGCGCAGCAGGCAGTAGAGCATGAACAGATGCAGGAAATGGATCTGCTCCGCGTCCACGCCCAGGGGGTGATAGGCGTTCACGTCCAGGGAACGCAGTTCCACGTAGCGGATGCCCCGTTCCAGCAGGGCGCGACTCGGCGTCTCCATCGCCTCCGGGATCTGCTTGGGACGCACGGAGCTGTAGTACTCGTTCTCGATCTGCAGCTGGTTGGCGTTGAGCTGGCGGTACTCGCCGTTCACCTTCACCCCGATCCGTTCCCACACCGGGCAGGGCGTGCGCGTGGCACAGGCGAGACTGTGCACGTAGTCGTGCAGGGAGTCGTAGCAGGCCTTGACCCCCATCCCCTCCTCCTTGCGGTTCTGGTAGCCGATGTCACCCATGCGCAGGGAGGTGGCGAAGGGCTCGTAATAGGTGGTGTCGTCGAACACCAGCAGGTCCGGCTCCTTGTCGGTGAAGAAGGACTTGCACACCGCCGGCGAGGCGCCGAAGAGATAGGGAATCAGCCAGCCGTAACGTTGCAGGTTGCGCACCAGCCCCATGTAGTGTGCGTCGCGGAAGTGGCGCAGTTCCTGGTCGCTTCCGAGCAGCGTCCTGTACATGGGCCAGAAGTGGTCGTGAAAGGAGAAATTGAAGTGCACGCCGGCGATCACCTGCATTACCCGTCCATAGCGGTAACCGAGTCCGACGCGGTAGACGTGCTTCATGCGTCCCGGATTGGAATCCCCGTACTCGGCAATGGGTATGCCCTGCTCTCCGGAGAGGATGCAGGGCATGCTGGTGGCCCAGAGGATCTCCCCGTCCAGCTTCTCATGGACGTAAAGGTGCAAACCCTTCAGGCAGCTGAATACCTCGGAGAAATCCTCGAAGGGCGGGGTGACGAACTCGAGCAGCGCCTCGGAATAGTCGGTGGTGAGCCAGGGATGAGTGAGCGGTGAGCCCAGTGCGGCGGGATGAGGCGTGAGCGCGATACCGCCGCTACGGGCCACGCGCAGACTCTCCTTTTCCAGCCCGATCCGACTTTTCGTAAGCAACGCAGGCTCGCCGTCACGCGACAGCCGCTCGAGCCGGGCCTCGATGCCAGGCGGGGAACCGGGCACGAAAGTTCAGCCGGCTTGGGCGGTTACGGGACGCTTCTGCCGGATGTAGTCGGCCAGGATGCGGGCGGCCTCTTCCTGCATGATGCGGTTGATTCCTTCCGGATCGTCCTTGTCATCGCCGTGGACCTCTTCCTCGTCCTCATCGCCGAGCTTCTCCAGCGGATCGAGGCCCCGCGCGATACGCAGCTTGTTGCGCCGCTCCAACGCACGCTGCTCCCGCTCGTCCCACTCCTTTTTGCGCTCGGCTTCCACCAGCGAGACCTCCTTGCGCTCCTGCAGCTTGCGGTATTCGCGGGCCTGCTCCACCAGGTAGTTGAAACCTGGGTCACGGGCGATGCGCTGCTCGTGCTTGTTGATCAGCATGGCCTGTTCCACCTTGCCCATCTGATCGTGATCCACGGCCTTGATGTGGGTCCACGGAAGCGCGTTCTCCAGGGAACGCTCGCCATGTTCGTCGTCCTCGGGCGCGGTGGGGAAGACCACATCGGGAATCACGCCCTTGTTCTGGGTACTGCCACCCTGCACGCGGAAGAACTGGGCGATGGTGAGGCGTAGCCTTCCCAGGTCGTCGTTGCCGCGCGAGAACTGCCCCAGGTCCACCAGGGTCTGCACCGTGCCCTTGCCGAAGGTGGGCTCGCCGATGATCAGGCCCCGGCCGTAGTCCTGGATGGCGGCGGCAAAGATCTCGGAAGCGGAAGCGCTGTTGCGATTCACCAGCACCGCCAGCGGGCCAGTGTAGACCTGGTCGGGATCGCTGTCCCGCTCCACCTCCACGCGCCCCTGGGAATCCTTCACCTGCACCACGGGTCCATGGGGAATGAACAGCCCGGTGAGCTCCACGGCCTCGGTGAGGGACCCCCCGCCGTTGTTGCGCAGGTCCATGATGATGCCGTCCACCTTCTCCTGCTTCAGCTCCGCGATGAGTTTGCGCACGTCACGGGTAGTACTGCGGAAATCCTTCTTGCCCGCGGCCTGGGCACGGAAATCGCGGTAGAAGGCCGGCAGGTCGATGATGCCGAAGCGCATGCCGTCCACCTCGATGATCTCGGACTTGGCGGCCTGGTCCTCCAGCTTGATCTTGTCACGGACGATGGAGACCTCCTTGGTGGCACCGTCCGCACCGGCCGACTTGGGCAGGATGCTCAGCCTCACCACCGTGCCCTTGGGCCCGCGGATCTTCTCCACCACGTCCTGCAGCGGCCAGCCGACGATGTCCTCCATCTCGCCCTTGCGGCCCTGGGCCACGCCGACGATACGGTCTCCCGGCTTGAGCTGCCCGCTCTTGTCGGCAGGGCCGCCGGGCACCACCTTCTGGATCTCGGTGTATTCGTCCTTGCTGCTGAGCACCGCGCCGATCCCCTGCAGCGACAGGCGCATGGAGATGTCGAAGTTCTCCGAGCGCTCCGGCGACATGTAGGCGGTATGGGGCTCGATGCTCAGGGTGTAGGCGTTGAGGAAGGTCTGGAAGACGCCGTCGGCATCGAGTTGATGCACGCGGCGGCGCAGGGTCTGGTAGCGCTTGCGCAGCGTCTCCCGGATCTTCTCCTCGTCCTTCCCGGAGAGCCGCAGGGCGAGAATGTCGTTCTTCACCCGCTTGCGCCACAGTTCCCTGAGTGCCGCCTCGTCACGGGCCCAGGGCGCATCCTCGCGGTCGTAGCGGTAGCTCTCCTTGCGCGTGAAGTCGAATTTATTCTTCTCCAGCAGTTCCAGCGCCCAGGCCACCTGCTCGTCCACCCGGCTGCGAAAACGGCGGTAGATGTCGTAGGCAGGATCGAGCCATCCGTGGGCGATGGCCTCGTCCAGCTTGTTGCGGTATTTCTCGAACTCGGCAATGTCGCCCTGGGTGAAAAAGCTCCGGTTCGGATCCAGGGAGTCCAGGTACTTGTCGAGAATGCGCGAGGAGAGCGCGTCGTCCAGCGGCACCTTCTTGTAATGATACTTCTGCAGCACCTGGTTCACGATCAGGGCCGTCTGCCGTTGCTTCTTGCCCGGCTTGAGCGCCTCGGGCGGGACCTCCTTGGTCACCGCGGGCAACAGGCCGCTGAAGGCCAGCAGGCTGATGAGAAGAATCCACTGTTTCGCTCGTCTGTTCATCTTAATGTCTGTCTCTCGGGGGCTTTCAGCCCGTCACCAAGGGGGCGCCGCAGTCCGGTTGCCAGCGCAATGTATTCTGGGTCATGCGGCTCAATGTACCCGTGCCGTATGAGGAAATCCACGATCACCAGGTTGCAGTTCAGCTTGAATTCGTCGGTCTCCCTGACCAAGCGGGCCACTTCCTCGAGCGGCAGGAGCATGAAGGATTCCACCTCGCCGTCGGTGTTTCGAGGCTCGAATCCCGCTGAAAGTTCCAGGTCGTAACAATAGAGCACATCGGGCCGGTAACCCCGTTCTGCAACCCGATTGTAGCTCACCAGTCCCACGGGAACCGCCCGGCGGGCCAGTTCCGCGGGCACGCCGGCCTCTTCCATGCACTCCTTTTCCAGGTTCTCGGCCAGGCTCACGCCCCAGGGCAGTCCGCCGGCCACCATGTTGTCCAGGCGCCCCGGAAAGACGAGGCGGTCGCGGGCACGGCGCCCCACCCACATGCCGATTCCCTCCCGGGTACGCACGTAGCCGTTGAGGTGCTGCCCGAAGGCACGCACGCCGAAGAAGGCGGCCACGGCGCGATCCATTACGCAGAGGGCCTGTTCACGACCGGCGGGAGTCACCGGGTAGGGTTCGCCCATGGGGGCTGTTACCAGGCCCTCACGGCTCAGCTTCTCGCCTAGGCGGGCCAGTGCTTCGCTGCGGCTCTCGAAGTCGTCCAGGTGCGCTTGAAGCTCCAGGTAGTCATTGGTGACCCTGAATACTTCCGGGTATTCGCGCAATCTTTCAGCGAGCCCAGGCCTTACCCATCCTACCACCTGGTCGGCGACGTACCAGGGAAGAAACCGCTCGGTGATGGCGGGATTGCAGGCCCGCAGGTGCCTCAGATAACCCTGATCACTCATTTTTCGGCCCCGCCATGCTCCTCTTTCTAGGCTGCCTCCCAGGCTTCCTCGAGCGCTTCCAGATCGAGCTCGTTCATCGACCGGTCCTGCTCCAGGAGCCGTTTCTCCATGCTCCGGAAACGCCGCTCGAACCGGTCGTTGCTCCCGCGCAGCGCCTGTTCAGCATCGACGCCCAGCAGCCGCGCCACATTGACGGCGGCGAACAGCAGGTCGCCCACCTCCTCTCCGATGCGGGTGGCGTTCCCTCCGTCCACCGCCTCGCGCACCTCTTCGAGTTCCTCCTCCACCTTGGCCATGGCGCCGCTGGCGTCCGGCCAGTCGAAACCCACGCGCGCGGCCCGCTTCTGCAGCTTGTCCGCCCGCACCAGCGCCGGCAGGGCCAGGGCCACTCCGTCGAGGGCGCTGTGGCGTGCCTGCGCCTGGCGTTCGCGCTGCTTCTCCGCCTCCCAGGCCTCTTTCAGGGATACCTCGTCCTCGCACAGGGCATCCCCGAACACATGGGGGTGGCGCCGCAACATCTTCTCGGTGATGGCCTCCACCACGTCGCCGAAATCGAAAGCATCCTGCTCCTTAGCCATCTGGGCATAGAATACGACCTGGAACAGCAGGTCGCCCAGCTCCTCCTTCAGCTCCTCCAGGTCCCCATGAGCGATGGCATCCGCCACCTCGTAGGCCTCCTCGATGGTGTAGGGCGCGATGGTGGAGAAATCCTGCTTCAGGTCCCAGGGACAGCCCTTTTCAGGGTCACGGAGGCGGCGCATGACCTCCAGAAGTTCTTCGATTCGGTGTGGCATGGGACCTCGCATCATAAGGCGTCCGTGACGAATGGCAAACAGCTGCCATAATTGTTGAGACACAGTTTTATCGTGAAAATGATGTGATTGGGCACGAACCTCGGCTGACCGTCAGGTCATGGGCAGGCGCGGGAGAGACCGGCGGCGGCAGGGATGCCGCCGTCGAGCCTACAGGGAGGTATTCACGGCGTGTCGCTCCAGCGCCTGCCCATGACCCAAATGTCGGACCTACTGAGCTTTGTAACCAATCTCTGGAGCGAAGAACCATGAAAGCGGAAGCCGTTCTCTTCGATCTCGATGGCGTGCTCTACGAAGGCGACCGGGTGGTTCCCGGCGCGCCGGAAGCAGTGCGCTGGTTCCAGGAACGGGGCATTCCCCATCTCTTCCTCACCAACACCACATCCCGCCCGCGCAGCGCCCTGGTGGAGAAGCTGTCGGGGCTGGGGATCGCCGTGGAGGAGGCACGCATCTTCACTCCACCGGTGGCCGCCCAGCAGTGGCTGCGGGAGAACGCCGCCGAGCCGGTGGCCCTGTTCGTGCCTCCCGCCACCACCAGCGAATTCAGCGAACTGGAGCTGAGCGGGGAAGCAGCGGAACGGGCCGGTGCCGTGGTACTCGGGGACCTGGGCGAGGCATGGGACTTCGCCACCCTCAACCGGGCCTTCCGCCTGCTTATGACCGGCGCGGAAACACCGCTCGTGGCCTTGGGCATGACCCGTTACTGGCGCGCCGAGGACGGCCTGCGCCTCGACGTGGGTCCCTTCGTGCGCGCCCTCGAGTACGCCACGGGAAAGGAAGCAGTGGTGCTGGGAAAGCCGGCCGGCCCCTTCTTCCAGGCGGCGCTGGCACTGCTCGGCGTGCGCCCGGACACCACGGTCATGATCGGTGACGACATCCGCGGTGACGTGGAAGCGGCCCGGCGCCTGGACATGCAGGCCATACTGGTGCGCACCGGCAAGTTCCGCCCGGCGGATCTGCAGCTGGGAATCGAGCCCACGGCGGTACTGGACTCGGTGGCGGAACTGCCCGACTGGTGGCTCTCGGTTGGCGGAAAATGAAAGATCGCCCGATGCGCTTCAGTGAGGCGAGGCCTTCCCCAGCACCAGCGTCTTCTCCTCCACCTTGCCGTCACGCTCGAAGCGCACGCTGATGCGGTCCCCGGGATGCCTGTCCAGCAGGCGCACACGAATCCCGGCCAGGCTGGAAACCGGCTGGCCATCGATGGCCAGCAGGATATCGCCCTTGCGCAGCCCCGCCTGCTCCGCGCCGCTGCCGGGCGTGACCCCCTCCACCTTCACCCCCTTGGCAGAGCTGCCGATCATCACCCCCATGAGCGCACGCGGGGGCAACTTTTTCTGCTCCACGCCCACCAGGTAGTCGGCCATCTCCGGCTCGTCCTTGTCGCCGGTAGCGGGCAGGATGATGAGGTAGTCGCCCCCGATGCGCCGCGCGACACGACTGGGGATACCCGAGCCGTAGGCGAGATGGCCACTGCCGGCGAGCACCACCATGGTCTTCTCCGGGTGCTTCTCCAGGTAGTCGGCCACGCTCTGGGCCATGCCTTCGTCCCAGGTGTACTGGACATCGAGAAACCGTTCGAACTGGGACTCCTCCTTGCCCTGGTGGCGACTGAACACCTTGTGCAGCCGCTCACGGTAGGCCTGGTCGGAACGGTCGATCTCGGCAGGCAGCTGGGCGCGCGCCTCCTTGTCGAGCCCGCCGATGCCCTTTTCCGACACCTGCTCGGTGAGCTCGCGGGGGATGTTCAACGCGATCACGGGAATATGGTGCTCACGGGCGAACCGGAGAATGGGACGGTAGAGCCGGTAGTCGAAACGCCAGCGGTCGTACCACTGCGTCTTTTCCAACATCTCAGCCTCGGAGATCTCTCCGGCGATCCAGGCATCCAGCCACTTCTGGAAGGGTTTCTGGAAGAACTCCATGCCGATGGCGAGATCCACCCCGCGCTCGTAGAGACCCCGGATCACCTCCAGCTGGAGCAGGTGGTGACCGTAACGCGAGTGGGTCTCGCCCACGTAGATCACCCGCTTTCCGGCCAGCTCGGCGAGCAGGTCCTCGAGGTCGCGGTTACCGACCCCCTGCGGGATGACCACCTGGTAGGCCGGCACCTGGCCTCCCTCTTTCACTTCCATCTCCCGGCAGGCGCCGAGCAGCAGCAGGAGCAGCAGAATGGCCGTAATGCGGAAACTGTTGGCTGGCATCGAATTGATTTCCTCCGCCGGATAATGGCAGTCTTGGGAACACCACCCATAAGGAACACGAATGAAGCCCTATCTTATCAGCCTGCTGCTGTTGGCATCCGGTCTCGTGCATGGGGGAATTTCCCTGCCGGTGATCCATCACGACCTGCGGGTGAAAGTGGAGCCCCAGGACTCGAGGTTGCAGGCCACCGACCGGCTGCAGCTTCCCAAGGCCGTGCGCACCTTCGAGTTCATGCTCCACGACGGGCTCGATCCCCGGCTGGAATCCCCCGCCGGCCGCCTGCTGCCCCTGTCGAGCGTCCCGGCCGGCGTACCCGCCCGGCGTTACCGCGTGGAACTGGAGCAACCCGCGAAAACCCTCACTCTCTCCTGGAACGGCAGGATCCGTCACCCGGTGACCGGCGACGGGCACTCACGCAGGGGCGCTCCGGGCACCCTCTCCGCGGAAGGGGTCTACCTTGCCGGTTCCACCCTCTGGTATCCCTGGAGCAGGGCGCACCTGGTCACCTTCGAAATGACCATCGGACTGCCCCGGGGCTGGCAGGCCATCAGCCAGGGAAGGCCCGTGGACGGTGGCTGGCGGGAGGACCATCCACAGGACGACATCTATCTGGTGGCCGGGCGCTATCAAAGGTACGAACGCACCTTGGGCAGGACCACTGCCATGGTCTGGCTGCGCCATGCCGATGATGGCCTGGCTAACCGCTACCTGGACGCCACGGGACGCTACATCGGCCTGTACGACCACCTCATCGGCCCCTACCCCTACGCCAAGTTCGCCTTGGTGGAGAACTTCTGGGAGAGCGGCTACGGCATGCCCTCCTTCACCCTGCTGGGGCCAGGAGTGATCCGCCTGCCCTTCATCCTGCACAGCTCCTATCCCCACGAGATCCTGCACAACTGGTGGGGCAACAGCGTGTACGTGGACTACGCCAGCGGCAACTGGGCCGAAGGGCTCACTTCCTACCTCGCCGACCACCTGCTGAAGGAGCAGCAGGGCCAGGGCGCCGCCTACCGCCGCGATACCCTGCTCAACTATGCCAACTGGGTGAAATCGGGCCGCGATCTGCCCCTGGTGCGCTTCCGCGGCCGCCACGGCGAAGCGAGCCAGGCCGCCGGCTATGGGCGCATGCTCATGTTCATGCACATGTTGCGGCTGCAGCTGGGAGACCGACCTTTTATCGAGGGCCTGCGCGATTTCTACCGCCACAACCGGTTTCGCATCGCCAGCTTCGATGACCTGCAGGCTTCTTTTGAAACGGCTTCGGGAAAAAACCTGGACGCGGAATTCAGGCAGTGGACGCGGCGCACCGGCGCTCCTGCTCTCGCACTGGAGAAGGTTTCCGCACACAAAGAGGACGAAAGGTGGCGCCTTACCGGCGTCCTGCACCAGACCCAGGAGGAGGCTCCTTTCCACCTGAGGGTGCCCCTCTACGTGCAGCTGGAAGGCACGCGGCAACCGATGTTGCGCTGGCTGGAGATGAAAAGGCGAAAGCTGCCCTTCGAGCTCGTCTTCGACCGCCGCCCCCTGCAGCTGCGCGTCGATCCCCTCTACGATCTCTTCCGCCGCCTCGGGCCCGATGAGACCCCACCCTCCCTGGGCGCCCTCTTCGGCGCGGACCAACTCACGCTGATCCTGCCCCGAAAGGCACCACGGGCCAGGCGCGAGGCCTGGAAGTCCCTGGCAACAGCCTGGCAGCAGCGCTATCCCCAGGCAAGGATCCGCTGGGACGACGAGCTGGAACAGCTGCCGACGGACTCGGCCTTCTGGGTCCTGGACGCCGAAAACCGCTTCGCCCCGCAGATGCTGGAGCTCCTGGCCTCCCGGGGCGTGAAAATGACTGCGGATTCGGTCACCCTCGATGGCCAGAACCATGCGCTGGCAGACAACAGCCTGGTGCTGGCCACTCGCACCTCCGTACCGGTGGGGCTGGCGCTTTCCACCTCGAACCGCGCCATCGCGGCACTGGCGCGCAAACTTCCCCACTACGGGAAGTATGGCTACCTGCTCTTCGAGGGCGATGGGGCCGTGAACCTCGTCAAGGGCCAGTGGCCGGCCGGTGCCCGCGCACTCTCGGTGGTACTGGTGCAGGATCAGACGTTACCGCCCCTGCAACCGGCTGATCATCCACCCCTGGCACGTTTCGGCGAAACCGCGGGCCAGCAGGACCAGGCCAACAGGTAGAAAGCAGCAGCCAGCCACAGCACCAGCTGCAGCCCCAGGTGGATGGCCGCCAGGGTGGCCAGCGTGGTACCCAGCACGGAAGCGAAACCATTCACGGCCCAGGCCCAGGGAATGTGCAGGCGACCACGATCCGACACCTCCGACAGTCCCAGAGTAAAGGGAAAGCCCATGGCGAAGGCCAGGGGAGCGATGAACAGCAGGCTGGCGAGGATACGCAGGGCATCGGGCCAGCCATGGGTCGTCGCTATCAGCTGGTGCAGAAGTGCCGGATAGCTCACCACCAGCAGTCCCGCCACGATTACCGCCAGACCAGCCACCCGGCGGCGGTTGCGCTTCTTTACCTTCAGGCTGACCCAGGCGCCCAGGCCGGCAAAGACGAGGAAGGCGCTGAGCACCACGGCCACCGCATACACCGGATGCGACAGGTAGCGGATGAAAAGCTGGATGGCGATGACCTCGATGAACATGAAGCCCAGCCCGACGAAGAAGAAGTAGCCGTGCTGTCGCCAGCCCGGCAGCGGTTCCCCCTGTCGAAATCGTCGCTGCAGGCGCAGGGGGACCAGCAGCAACAGGCCGGCCAGCAGCAGCGCCTGCAGCAGGGTGATCACCAGTACCAGGTACCCGGTCTCCTGCAGGAAGGTGCTTCCCTGCATGCGCATGCGCACCATCTCGGGCAGCAGATTCCAGCGGAAGAAGCGGTAAAAATAGGGGCGGTCGTCGGTGGCCGGCTCCACGTGAAAACGGTAGTCGCGGAAAAAAGCGTCCCGTTCCTTTCCCAGAATGGAGCTGGCCGCCGTGTAGAACCAGGGCTGGGGCAACCTGTTGTAGCGGTTCACCTGCGACTGCGAGAGTCCCGGCGCCCAGGCAAGGTCGAAGGAGCGGCTGCGGGCGAAGCGGGCCACCCGTTCAACCTCCACGCTGGAAAAAGGCGTCAGGCGCACCAGCAGGGTGGCCGTGTTCCAGCCACGGATCCAGAGCAGGTGGCGGCCAGGTTCGGCAACACCTTCCTGCTGCAGCGCTTCCACTGCCATGGCAAAGAGCTTGATGCGCTCGCGCGGCGGCAGCCGCACCCAGCGAGTCACCGAGAGGAGGCCTCCCGGCGCCAGCCGCCGGAGGTACTCGCGCAGTGCCTCCACCGTGTAGACGTAGCTTTCACTGACCGCGTAGAGCCCGGCCGATGCGGCGTTGAAGGCATCGAGCAATGGCAGTTCCACCAGGTCGAAAACCGTATCGCTGGTACGGGCATAGCGCCTGGCTTCCGCGGTCACCACGCGCACTTCCGGACTCTGGTAGAGATCCCCGCTGTAGGCGGCGTAGGGCCCGCGCATCAGTTCCACCACCTGCCCGTTCACCTCCACGGCATGAATTTCCCCCGCACCCAGGTGCAGCGCACGCAGTACCGGCATGCCGGTGCCGGCACCGAGAACCAGCACGCGGGGCTTGCCGGGCAGCAGTTCCCAGGCAGCGGCTTCCGGGGTCCAGGCGAGAAAGGTGAGCGACTTCGGATCCCCCTCGAAACGGGTGATGGCCATCATGGCGTCCCCGTCGGCGAAGAGCCCGAGTTGCTCCGGCGGGCTCTGGGGGGTGTTCAGACTCAGGCCTAGAATGTACCTCAACGGTACCTGTTCCGATTCCACCATGGTGAGCTTCGCCAGGGGGCTGGAATACTCACCCAGGACCCGTGTCCCCATGACCTGGAGCTGTTGCTGCAGCGGTTTGAAGGGGTTGGGGGAAAGGGGCACGCCCTGCTGGACGATGCCCAGGAACAGCAGGGCAACGACCCCTGCACCCAGCGCCAGCCGGGGCCTGTGCATCGCCCAGGCTCCCAGCGATGCCCCGCCGAGCGCGACCACTGCGAGCAGGGGGAGCAGCTGCCGCGGAAAGAGCCAGTAGAGCAGCGCCACCACGGCCAGCGCACCCACGCCTGCGCCCAGCAGGTCGGCACCGTAGATGGCACCGATGCGGTTTCCGTAGCGGGCAAAGCTGATGCCGATGAGCAGTGCCACCAGCAGGAACGGCACCATCAGCAGCAGGTAGACCGTTGCCAGCCAGAGCCACTGCCAGGGATCCCAGAGCAGCTCCAGGGGGTTGAAGGGGAGCTGTTCCGCCAGCAGGAAGACCAGCGGCATGGAGAGACCGAAACCCATCGCCAGCAGCGTCCATGCACGCTCGAAGCGCCGCAGCAGTCCCCCGGCGAAGAAGGCCATCAGGGTGCCGCTGGTGCCGTAGCCCAGCAGTGCCAGGCTGATGATCATGTAGGCGAAGTGGTGCCACTGCAGAATGGAGAAGAGGCGCATCAGCAGCACCTCGAAGGCGAGCGATGCTGCCGCCAACAGTGCCACTGCCATCAGGAAGAGCGGTGAGGGACGTTCGTTCACCGCCTCAGTGGCTGCCCGTCAGGGGCACGAAGATCACCGGCAGCAGTTGCCGGGTGGACACGGTGCCCTGTGCGTCCTTTTCCACCAGCATCAGGTACTGTAGGGTGAAGCGGCCACCCACCGGGATCACCATGCGACCGCCCGGCTTCAGCTGCCGCACCAGCGGCGGTGGCACGTGGCTGGCGGCTGCGGTGACGATGATGCCATCGAAGGGAGCCGCCTCCGGCCAGCCGTGATAGCCGTCGCCGGTCCGCAGGTGCACCTTTCCATAGCCGAGCTCGCGCAGCCGCTCCCGCGCCGAGCGGGCAAGTTCCTCGACGATCTCGATGCTGTAGACCTCTGCACCCACCTCCGCGAGGATCGCCGCCTGGTAGCCGGACCCCGTACCCACCTCCAGCACCCTGTCTCCCGGTTCGATCTGCAGCAGGTCGGTCATGAGCGCCACCACGTTGGGCTGGGAGATGGTCTGGCCGTGGCCGATGGGCAGGGGACGGTTCTCCCAGGCCTTGTCCCGCTGGGATTCCGGTACGAACAGGGGACGTGGCACCTTGCGCAGCGCCGTGATCACCGCTTCGCTCGGCGCTTCGAACCCGACATCGGGTGGCAACGTGCCGTAAAAGGCACGCACCTCCTCGATGAGCCTTTCCGGCGCGACCTGGGGCCTGTCCGACCGGGCAGGCAGGCTGCTGCAGAGCAACAGCAGTCCCAGAAGCACGGGAAACCAGCTCCTGGCTCTAACGGATCGTGGTCTCGGCATCATGGCCCTCCTCCTGGGGAAACATCGTGCTCCCGGCATCTTCCCGGAAAGAACACACCTCAACATCTACTCCTGCAGTGCGTACAATTGGCGGATCTCCTCGGCCCAGATGGACGGGTCCACCGTCTCCAGCACCAGGGGGATCTCCTCGAAACGGTCGTCGTTCATGATGTAGCGGAAGGGTTCCCAGCCGAGCTTGCCCTTGCCAAGGCTTTCGTGGCGGTCCACCCGGCTGCCCAGGTCCGGCTTGGAATCGTTCAGGTGCATGCCGCGCAGGTAGCCGAAGCCGACGATCTCATCGAACTCGGCAAAGGTCGCTTCACAGGCCTGGCGGGTGCGCAGGTCGTAGCCGGCGGTGAAGGTGTGGCAGGTATCGATGCAGACGCCCACCCGGGACTTGTCCTCCACTCTTTCGATGATGGCCGCCAGGTGCTCGAAGCGGTAACCGACGTTGCTGCCCTGCCCGGCGGTGTTCTCGATGACCGCGGTGACACCCTCGATCCGTTCCAGCGTCCAGTTGATGGAGTCGGCCACCCGGCTCAGGCACGCCTCCTCGGAGATCTTCTTCAGGTGGCTGCCGGGGTGGAAGTTGAGCAGCTGCAGCCCCAGCTGCTCGCAGCGCTGCATCTCGTCGAGAAAGGCCGCCCGAGATTTCTCCAGCCCCGCCTTCTCGGGATGCCCCAGGTTGATGAGATAACTGTCGTGGGGCAGCACGTGACGGGGTGCAATGCCCACCGCCTCCAGGTTTTCGCGAAAGGCGGCGATGCTGTTCTCGGAAAGCGGCCTGGCCTTCCACTGGCGCTGGTTCTTGGTGAAGAAGGCGAAGGCCCGCGCGCCGATCTCCCGGGCATTGAGGGGCGCGTTCTCCACGCCCCCTGCTGCGCTCACGTGCGCTCCCACTCGTTTCATGGCGATTTCTCCTCTGTTTGAGCCTGCCTGCAGAACGCTTCGAAATCCGCAGCCAGGAGCGGCCTGGAAAACAGGTAACCCTGGAACAGACCGCTGCCTTTCTCTTTGAGAAACTCGAACTGCGCCTCTGTCTCTACGCCTTCCGCCACCGTCCTGAGATCGAGGAAGCCCGCTATGCCCAGGATGGCATCGACCATGGAACGACTCTGCGGGTCATGCTCCAGGTCGTCGACGAAGGAGCGGTCGATCTTGAGTTCCTCCACCGGCAGCCGCTTGAGAAAGCCCAGCGCGGAATAGCCGGTGCCGAAATCGTCCATGGAGAAGCGGATGCCCAGCTCGCGCAGCCGCTCCATCACCGCCAGCACCCGGTCCACCTCCTCGCGGATCACGCTCTCGGTGATCTCGAACACCAGCCGCTTGCGCAGTTCGGGCGTCAGCAGCCTCTCGCACAGTTCGGCCACCTCAGCCACGAAACGCTGGTGCATGAGCTGGCGAATGCTGATGTTCACCGAAAACTGTTCCAGCCGGACGCCATTTTCGTGCCACTGGCGCAGGGTGTTGAAGGCCTGCTCCAGGATGTAGCGCCCGAGCTCCACGATGAGGCCGGTCTGCTCCGCGATGGGAATGAACACCATGGGCGAAACCTCGCCCAGCTCAGGGTTGTGCCAGCGGCACAGGCACTCGGCGCCCACCGGTTTCCGCTCCGCGTCCAAGATGGGCTGGAACCTGAGACTGACCTCCGACCTCTCCATGGCGAAATGGAGCAGACGCTCCACGTCCAGGTGCTGCCGCACCTTCTGCGAAATGTCCTCGCTGAAGACGACGCCGTCGCGACCGGCCCGCTTGGCCTCGTACATGGCGATGTCCGCCTCGCGGATCAGCTTGCCGGCATCCTCCTCGCCGGGCTCGAAGATGCGCACCCCGATGCTGGCGCTGATGTAGAGGTGATGCCCCTTGATCACGTAGGTCTGCTTGAGCACCCGCAGCAGCCGCTCGGCCAGCACCACCACCTTGGACTCGCCGCTGGCCCGGTTCGGCAGGCGGCGCCCGATCACGATGAACTCGTCACCCCCCAGCCGCGCCAAGTGACAGCTGGGCGGCAGCTCACCGCGCAGGCGCCGGGCGACCTCCTTGAGCAGCCCGTCGCCGATCTCGTGGCCCAGGGAATCGTTCACCGTCTTGAAGTGGTCGAGGTCGATGAGCAGCAGCGAGGAGAACCCACCGGAGTAGCGCAGATCCACCATGGTCTGGGCGAGCTGGCTGCTGAAGTGCTGACGATTGGGCAAGCCGGTGAGCATGTCGTGGGTCGCCTGCCGGTGGGTGCGCAGCAACAGCTGGAAGCTGCGCTCGGAGCCGTAGAGGAGCACGCCACCGAGGATGGCGGCGAAGATGCTCAGGACGTAACCGTACCACTCCCCCAGCATGGCGAAATAGATCACCAGCAACAGCATCATGCCCGGGATCAGGGGACGGTAGAGACGCGGTTCCGGATAGAGGAAGGTGGAGGCCACCGCGGAAGCACCGATCTGGGTGAAGATGGCGATATAGTGAAGGTTGCCCCGTGTCTCCCCGCAATAGAGCAGGAAGATCAGCGCCCAGAGGAGGAAGAAGACATAGTAGAAGGCCAGCACACGCCGGTACCAGCGCTCCTTTTCCCACTGGGCAAGAGAGCGTCGCAGGTAGGCGCGATGCAGGAGAATCCCCCAGCCGCTGACCAGCAGGATACCCAGGTACCAGGCTGCTGCCGGCCACACCACCCCGCCCCGCCAGCCCAGGAAGAGATAGCCCAGGCCGGGAAACACGGACAGCAGGATGAGCGGCACGATCTGGCGATGGACATAATCGTAGAACCGGACTTCCATGTGGCTCAAGTATACTCGCACAATCACGGGCGGCAGAAGCTGGCCGGAAAAATGCTCCCACGCCAGCTTGCAACCCATGCAAACAGACCCATGTGCAAAGGTGATGAGGTGCGAGCCTCAGCCGATCGACAGGTCTGCTGAGCTTTGTAACCAGTGGGTTGTGCAAATTCACGCGTCGGCACTACCGGGACGTTGAAAAACAGAGTTTTTCAACGTCTTGCTACACTGGAACCTAGCCCGCATCGCTCACCGATTCTCTGATTTTGGTGTTTTTAGGCGCCGGGACTTATCCGAGGCAACCTGATCGCCCATTTCTCATGCCGGCGTGCGTACCAGAAGAGGTGATTCTCGTGTTTTTCGCTCTCCAGGGTGATCCGGGG
>QNZQ01000129.1 GCA_003972985.1 Gammaproteobacteria bacterium
GCACGCTACCGCAATGGCCAGCCGACGACAAGAGGTGAGCGCAATATTATGGCACTACAAAGCGAAATGCCGCCCTGGCAAACCAAAAATCAAGGAGTTGCTGGCGGTTTTGGGGAAATTCGGGGTGGAGGCTGACAAATACGGGCTAGCGAGTTGAATCCGCGCCCGATTTTCCGCACGATTCTCCCCGTTGACCCTCAATCGGCCTGGCGACGCAGGAAGGCCGGGATGTCCAGGTAATCCAGGTCCGGCTTCTCCGCGGCCGCGGCCTTTGCGGTACCGGTGCTGCGACGCTGCTGCTCCTGCTGGCGCCGGCGGATCGCCGTGGGCACGTCCATCTCGGCATAGGGATCCCTCCGTGTGGCGGGCTGGTGAGCGGGCTCCTCGCCATCGGCAACCTCCTCGCTGATCACGGTGCGCGGCGGCGCCACCACTTCCATCTCGGGACGCGGGATCTTCACCACCTCTTCCTCGCCCAGACCAGTGGCCACCACGGTGACGCGCAGTTCGTCGTGCATCTCGGGATCGATGACCGTGCCCACCACCACGGTGGCATCCTCGCGGGCGAATTCCTTCACCGTGGTGCCCACCTCGTCGAACTCGCCGATGGAAAGATCCAGGCCGGCGGTGATGTTCACCAGCACACCCTTGGCGCCCGAAAGGTGGAAGTCGTCCAGCAGCGGGCAGTTCACCGCCGCCTCGGCCGCCTTGCGCGCGCGGTCCTCGCCGATGGCGGCGCCGGAACCCATCATGGCCATGCCCATCTCGGCCATCACGGTACGCACGTCGGCAAAGTCCACGTTGATCAGGCCGGGCCGGGTGATCAGTTCGGCGATACCCTGCACCGCATTGAGCAGCACGTCGTTGGCCGCCTTGAAGGCATCCAGCAGCGAGGTGCCCTTGCCCAGTACCGCCAGCAGCTTCTCGTTGGGAATGGTGATGAGGGAATCCACGTGCTTGCCCAGCTCCTCGATGCCCTGATCGGCCACCTTCATGCGCTTTTCGCCCTCGAAGGGGAAGGGCTTGGTCACCACCGCCACGGTGAGAATGCCCAGCTCCTTGGCCACTTCCGCAACCACGGGCGCGGCGCCCGTGCCGGTGCCGCCGCCCATGCCGGCGGTGATGAAGACCATGTCGGAACCCTGGATCGCCTCGGCGATACGGTCCTTGTCCTCCATGGCGGCCTGGTGACCGATCTGCGGATTGGCACCCGCGCCCAGCCCCTTGGTGAGGCTCGCCCCGATCTGCAGGGTGGTCTTCACCTCGGCGTTGTTCAGCGCCTGGGCGTCGGTGTTGGCGCAGATGAAATCCACCCCCTCGATGTTGCCACGCAGCATGTGGGTCACGGCGTTGCCGCCACCTCCCCCAACGCCGATGACCTTGATTACCGCGTTCTGACTGTCCACATCCACTAGTTCAAACATTGCTTAGACCTCCGAATTGATCTTCCCTGGCAGCCCCGGGCTGCCGAAAACCGTGATTAGAAATTCCCCTGAAACCAGCTCTTCATCCGATCCCATGTCGCCCGCAGCATGCCCCTGCTCTCGCTGGGAACATTGATCGAGCTGTTCTGCTGACCGAACAGCAGCAAACCGACACCGGTGGCGTGGATGGGATTGCGCACCACGTCCACCAGCCCTGTCACATACTGGGGTACGCCGAGGCGCACCGGCATGTGGAATACCTCTTCCGCCAGGTCCACCAGCCCCTCCATCTTGGAGCTGCCGCCGGTGAGCACGATGCCCCCGGCCACCAGGCTCTCGAAACCGGAGCGGCGCAGTTCCTCCTGGACCAGCCCCAGCAGTTCCTCGTAGCGCGGCTCCACCACTTCGGCCAGCGTCTGGCGCGACATGCGCCGCGGCGGCCGGTCGCCGATGCTCGGCACCTCGATGGTCTCCTCCGCCGCCGGCAGCTTGCCCAGCGCGCAGGCGTACTTGAGCTTGATCTCCTCGGCGTGGTGGGTGGGCGTGCGCAGCGCCACGGCGATGTCGTTGGTCACCTGGTCGCCAGCGATGGGGATCACCGCGGTGTGGCGGATGGAACCGCCGGTGAAGACGGCGATGTCGGTGGTGCCGCCGCCGATGTCCACCAGGCAGACACCCAGCTCCTTCTCCTCTTCGTCGAGCACCGAGTAGCTGGAGGCGATCTGCTCCAGGATCAGGTCCTGCACCTCCAGGCCGCAGCGGCGCACGCACTTGATGATGTTCTGCGCCGCGCTCACCGCCCCGGTGACCATGTGCACCTGCACCTCCAGACGCACGCCCGACATGCCCACCGGCTCGTGGATCCCCTCCTGGCCATCGATGATGAACTCCTGGGGCAGGATGTGCAGGATGCGCTGGTCCGCCGGGATGGGCACCGCCCGCGCCGCGTCGATGACCCGCTCCACGTCGGAGGGGGAGACCTCGCCGTCGTTGATGCCCACGATGCCGTGGGAGTTGAGGCTGGAGACGTGACTGCCGGCGATGCCGGCATAGACCGAGTCGATCTCCACGCCGGACATGAGTTCGGCCTCCTCCACTGCGCGCTGGATCGACTGCACCGTGGATTCGATGTTCACCACCACGCCTTTCTTCAGGCCGTGGGAGGGGTGGGTGCCGATGCCGATGATCTCGATCTCGCCATCCACCTTCACCTCGCCCACGATGGCCACCACCTTGGAAGTGCCGATGTCCAGCCCGACGATGATGTTCTTGTCCTTGCGCATGATCAGCCCTTCTGCTCCGGGCGCCGGCGCACGGCGAAACCCTGCTCGTAGCGCAGGTCGATACGCTCGATGGAACCCTTTTCCTCGTTCAGCACGGCATATACTCCCAACAGTCGTTCGATTCTGAAGTCCTTGCGGTCCCGTCCCACCATGATGGTCATTCCCCCTTCGATCCCCAGCTGCCATTCACCCCGGCGATCGAGACGGACTGTCCTGATCTCCAGTCCCCGCGCCGCGAAGCCCGGCTGCACCCGGTGATAGAAGGCGAGCATCTCCGCTGCCTTGCTGGCAGGCCCGTGGAACTGCAGCGGTAGCGCCAGGCGGCCCTTTTTTGCCGGATAGAAGACCTTGCCCCTGGAATTGACCAGCCCATCCCCGTTCCAGTAGGCCACGGGCACCTGCTCCTTCACCTTCACCAGCAGCCTGTCGGGCCATACCCGTGCAACCTGCGCCTCGGCCACCCAGGGCAGGCTCAGCGCCGCCTCGCGCACCCGCTCGAGATCCACGCCAAAGAACCCGCCCTCCACGGCGGCTCCCAGCGTCTTCTGCAGGGCGGCACGATCGAGGTGGCGAAACTCGTTCTCGATGCGGATGGTGCGAACAGGAAAGCTGGCCGGATCCATCAGGTAACGAATCCCCAGCACACCCCCGACGACGAGGAGCAGGGAAAAACCCGCCAGCAGCCCCAGCGAAAGCCAGCGGCCGCTCCTGTCCCGTTTCTTCACGGCCCTGGCGCTCACTTGTCCCTCTCCGCCGTCATGGCCAGGATGCGCCAGGCCAGTTCATCGAAATCGATACCCGCTCCCCTGGCGGCCATGGGTACCAGGCTGTGGTCGGTCATGCCGGGAACGGTGTTGACCTCGATGAGCCAGGGCTGCCCTTCGCCGTCCACCATCAGGTCCACCCGTCCCCAGCCGGTGGCGCCCACGGAATGGAAGGCCTTCAGGGCCAGCTCCTGCAGGCGGCGCTCCGCTTCGGGCGAGAGCCCGCAGGGGAGGTGATAACCGGTGTCCCCGGCTTCGTACTTGGCCTCGTAATCGTAGAATTCCCGCGGCGTCTCCAGCCGGATCAGCGGCAGCGCCTCCTGGCCAAGGATGGCCACGGTGTACTCGGTTCCCTCGACCCAGCGCTCGGCCAGGACCCGGTCGTCGTACTGCCGCGCCATCACCCAGGCGTTTCTCAGCTGCGCCGCATCCTGCACCCGGCTCATGCCGATACTGGAGCCTTCGCGTGCCGGCTTGATCATCAGGGGGTAACCCAGGGCGCCGGCCAGCTCCAGCTCCTCTTCACTGCCGATGGTGACGAACTCGGGCGTGGGCAGCCCGGTTCCGCTCCAGAGCCGCTTGCTGGCCATCTTGTCCATGGCCAGCGCCGATCCCAGCACGCCGCTGCCGGTATAGGGCAGCTCGAGGATCTCGAGCAGCCCCTGGATGGTGCCATCCTCGCCGCCGCGCCCGTGCAGCATGATGAACGCCCGGTCGTAGCCGCCGGCCTGCAACGTTTCGCAGATGTCGCGACCCACGTCGATACCGGTAACCGCCACGCCCCGCGCCTCGAGGGCCTCGAGCACGGCGGCGCCGCTACGTAGCGACACCTCGCGCTCGGCCGACCAGCCGCCCATGAGCAGTGCCACCTTGCCGAGATCTGCCGGGCGCAGCGTCATGCAGGCTCCCCGACGATGTGCACTTCGGTCTGCAGCTGCACACCGGCGTGCTGCTCCACCACCTGCTTCACGTGGTCGATGAGCTTTTCGATCTGGGCCGCCGTGGCCTCACCCCGGTTGACGATGAAATTGGCGTGTTTTTCCGAGACCTGGGCATCGCCGATGCGGAACCCCTTGAGGCCCGCCGCCTCGATGAGCTGCGCGGCATAGCCGCCGGGCGGATTGCGGAAGGTGGAGCCCGCGCTCGCCTCGCCCACCGGCTGGGAGACGTTGCGCTGCTTCAGCAGGCGCTGGATCTCGGCCCGCTCCTTTTCCGCGTCACCGGGCTCGAGCTGCAGTTCGCAGCCGACGAACCACTCCTCGCCCGGCCGCTTTACCTCGCGGTAGGCCACCTTGAACTCGAGGGGCGTGCGGCGGCGTACCACGCCCAAGCGGTCGATGGTCTGGACGTTGATCACCCGTTCCCAGGTCTCGCCGCCGAAGGCACCGGCATTCATGGCCAGGGCGCCACCCATGGTCCCGGGAATTCCGGCGAGAAAGGCAGCCCCGCAGAGCCCGGCACGTGCTGCCTGGCGGGCCACAACGGCACAGGAAGCGCCTGCACCCACCTTCAGCCGGTTTCCCGGCACCACCTCGATCTCGTCGAGCCGGCCCTGCATGGCGATCACCGTTCCCTGGAAGCCGCCATCGCGCACCAGCAGGTTGCTTCCCAGCCCCAGCCAGAGGATGGGCTCGCTGGCGGGCAGGGATCTCAGGAAATCGGAGAGATCCGCAAGATCCGCAGGCTGGAAGTAGTGGCGTGCTGGACCACCCACTCTCCAGGTGGTGTGCTTCGCCATGGGTTCGTTGTACAGCAGCATGGTGTAGTGCGCCGCTGTTTCAGCGTTGGCCCTCATGATTCTTTCCCCCTTTTGCAGGTTTGACTCCTATGCTTCCCCGGCCGGCACCCTTCACCGGCGGCTGTTTCCGGGTCACCTGGGTCACCCGGCTGGTCTGAAGCGATTCTCCACACCCCATGTGCAGGAACCGCATGGCATCCCGCTGTTTCATCTGCACCACCTCCCCGACAGTTGTGCGGCCATCCGGCCGATGTCTCCGGCACCCATCATGAGCACCAGGTCACCCTCGCGCACCAGCGCACCGAGAATATCCGGAAGTTCCCCGAGTTCGTCCACGAATACCGGCTCCACCAGCCCGCGCATGCGGATCGCGCGGCTCAGCTCCCGTCCGGTGGCATCGGCCAGGAGCTTCTCGCCCGCGGCGTAGACCTCGGTGAGCACCAGCACGTCCACCTCCGAGAGCACCTTTACGAAGTCCTCGAAGGCCTCGCGGGTGCGGCTGTAACGGTGGGGCTGGAACACCAGCACCAGGCGACGCTCCGGCCATCCCTCCCGCACCGCCTTGAGGGTGGCTTCGATCTCGCGCGGATGGTGGCCGTAGTCGTCCACCAGCATGAAGTGCGCGCTCGCATGGCTGCACCGTTCGTAGACCTGGAAGCGCCTGCCGATGCCCTGGAAACCGGCCAGGGCGCGCTGGATGGCCTCGCGCGACACCCCCAGTTCCTGGGCCACGGCAATGGCGGCCAGGGCGTTACGCACGTTGTGCTCGCCAGGCATGTTGAGTGTCACCGGAAAGGGCTCCATTCCATCCCGTTCCACCTGGAAGTGGCTGATCCTTCCCTCGTGGCGGATGCCGGTGGCGCGCAGATCGGCCTCCTTCGAGGTGCCGTAGGTGCGGAACTGGCGCGTCACCCGCGGCAGCAGCTTGCGTACCTCCGGATCGTCCACGCAGAGGATCGCCAGGCCGTAGAAGGGCAGGTGGTGGAGGAACTCGACGAAGGCATCCTCGAGGCGCCCGAAGTCGCCGCCGTAGGTGGCCATGTGATCGCGGTCCACGTTGGTCACCACCGCCATCATCGGCTGCAGGTAGAGAAAGGAGGCGTCGCTCTCGTCCGCCTCGGCCACCAGCACTTCGCCGGTACCCAGGCGCGCGTAGCTGCCGGTCGCGTTGAGCTGACCGCCGATGACGAAGGTGGGATCCAGCCCGCCCTCGATGAGCAGGCTGGCGATGAGGCTGGTGGTGGTGGTCTTGCCGTGGGTGCCGGCCACCGCCACGCCGTAACGGAAGCGCATGATCTCCGAGAGCATCTCGGCCCGCGGCACCACGGGAATGCGACTGGCCCGCGCCGCCACCACTTCCGGGTTCTGCTCCGTGACGGCGCTGGAGATGATCACCGCGTCCGCTCCCGCCACGTGCTCCGGCGCATGGCCGATGTGGATGGTGGCGCCCTGCTCCTGGAGCCGCCGCGTGGCGGCGTTCTCCGCGAGATCGGAACCGCTCACCTCGTAGCCGAGGTTGAGCATCACCTGGGCGATGCCGTTCATGCCCGAACCGCCGATGCCGACGAAGTGCAGGTGACGCATGCGTCCCATCGCCTCGGCGGCATGCACCCGGGGAGTTTCCTGCAGGAAACCGTCGATACTCATGACCGGCTGCACTCCACGCAATGATCGGCCACCTGCCGGGTGGCCTCGCGACGCCCGAGGCGGCGTGCCGCCCTGGCCATCTCCAGCAATTCATCCCGGTCGGCCAGCAGGCTTTCCAGCATCCCCCTGAGTTTCGGGGCGTCCATCTCCGACTGGGGCAGGAGCCGGGCCGCCCCACCCTCCACCAGGTAGCGGGCATTGGCGGTCTGGTGGTCGTCCACGGCGTGGGGATAGGGCACCAGCACGGCGCCCACGCCCACCGCTGCCAGCTCGGAGACGGTCAGCGCCCCTGCCCGGCAGATCACCAGATCCGCCCAGCCGTAGGCCTCGGCCATGTCGTCTATGAATTCGCTCACCTGGGCATCCAGGCTGTTCTCCACGTAGATACCGCGCGCCGCTTCCGCCTTGCCGCGACCGGCCTGGTGGCGGATCTCCAGGGACCGTTCCAGCTGTCCCAGCGCCAGGGGCACGGTTTCGTTCAGCGCCTGGGCACCCAGGGAGCCGCCGAGCACCAGGATGCGCCGGGTCTCGCCGCGACCGGCCATGCGGGTCTGGGGAGCTTCCACCTCCAGGATCTCCTGGCGCACCGGGTTGCCGGTCACCACCGCACCGGTCTTAACGGGAAAGCTGCCGGGAAAGGCCTCGAGCACCCGCCGTGCCAGGTGCGACAGCAGCCGGTTGGCCATCCCGGGAATGGTGTTCTGCTCGTGGATCACCAAAGGCGTGCGCCGCAGCCAGCTGGCGATTCCCCCGGGCGCGGTGACGAAGCCGCCCATTCCCAGCACCACGTCGGGCCGGGAACGGCGCAGCACCCGCCAGGCCTGTCCGATGGCGTGCAGCAGCCGGAACGGAGCCAATATCAAGCCTGCAGCCCCCTGCCCGCGCAGGCGGTGGGCCTGTACCGTCTCCAGGTCGAAACCGGCAGCCGGCACGGTGCGCGCCTCGAAGCTGTCGGGGGTGCCCATCCACTTCACATCCCAGCCGCGGGAGCGCAGTTCCCGGGCCACCGCCAGTGCCGGGAAGACGTGACCGCCGGTGCCGCCCGCCATGATCATGATGCGCGCCATGGCAGTCCTCCCGGCGCTTCGTTTCCGGTCATGTTCTCCCAGTGGATGCGCAGCAGTACACCAATGGCCACCAGGGTGACGATGATGCTGTTGCTGCCGTAGCTGATGAAGGGAAGCGTGAGCCCCTTGGTGGGCAGCATGCCCACGTTGACGCCGATGTTGATGAACGCCTGCATACCGATCCACAGGCCGATGCCGTAGGCCACGTAGGCACCGAAGCGCTTACCGGCCGCCTCTGCCGCTGCGCCGATGGCGAAGGCGCGCCATACCAGGATGCTGAAGAGCAGGATCACCGCCAGGGTGCCCAGCAGGCCGAACTCCTCCCCGATCACCGCCATGATGAAGTCGGTATGCGCCTCGGGCAGGTAGAACTGCTTCTGGATGCCGTTGCCCAGCCCCACACCCGTCCACTCGCCGCGCCCGAAGGCGATGAGCGCCTGGGAGAGCTGGTAGCCCGAATCGAGGGGATCGGCCCAGGGATTGAGAAAGGAGGTGACCCGCTCCAGCCGGTAGGGCGAGGTGATCACCAGCGCGGCACCGCCGAGCACGACACCGGCAATGAGCAGCCCGAACTGCCACAGGGGCGCACCGCCCAGGAACAGCAGGCCCAGCGCCGTGGCCAGGATCACCACGGTGGTGCCAAAATCGGGCTGTGCCATGAGCAGCAGGGCCGCCAGCAGCACCAGCGCCAGCGGCTTGATCACGCCCCAGATGGTGTGGGCCACCTCCACCTTGCGCCGCACCAGGTAGCCGGCCATGTAGAAGATCATGAACAGCTTCATGAACTCCGAGGTCTGCAGGTTGAAGGAGCCTACCGCCACCCAGCGGGTCGCGCCGTTCACCGTCTTGCCCACGCCCGGCACCAGCACCAGGATGAGCAGCCCGATGCCGATGAAATAGAGTGCCGGGCTCGCCTTCTCCATCCACCGCACCGGAACCTGCAGCGCCATCAGGGCACCGCCGATGCCGAGGGTGAGGGCGATGAGATGCTTGCCGAGATAGCTGAAGGGCGCGCCGGCGGTACCGGCTAGGTGCAGCGAGGCCGAGCTGACCATCACCACGCCGAAGCCGGCCAGGAAGAACGCGGCCAGCAGCAGCCACACGTCCACCACGGCGCCGCCTCGGAGACTGCCTGCCCGCTCGTGCGTCAATGTCGTCATTGCAGCAGCTCCTGCACGCACGCCTTGAACACCTCGCCCCGGTGCTCGAAACCCCGGAACATGTCGAAACTGGCACAGGCGGGCGAAAGCAGCACGCGGTCGCCGGGCTCGGCCAGTTCAGCGGCCAGTTCCACCGCCTCCTGCAGAGTTCCGGCAAAACGCGGTTCCACGGTTCCGGCCAGTGCCTCGGCGATGAGTTCGCGGTCTTCGCCGATGAGCACCACGGCGCGGGCGTAGCGTTCCACGGCACCAGCCAGCTCCGAGAAATCCGCCGATTTCCCCTGCCCGCCGGCGATGAGGACTGTCCTGCTTCCATCGCCCTGCTCCAGGCCGGCCAGCGCGGCGATGGTGGCGCCGGGATTGGTTCCCTTGGAGTCGTTGTACCAGCTCAGTCCCTTGCCCCTGGCGACGAACTCGGTACGGTGCGGCAGGCCGGGGAAAGTGGTGAGCACCTGCGTCATGGCCTCCAGCGGCAGCTCCAGCGCGCTGCCCATGGCCAGCGCCGCCAGAGCATTGGCCCGGTTGTGCAGCCCCGGCATGAGCACCTCATCGGCAGGCAACAGCAGTTCGCTCCCGCGACTGAGCCAGGCCCGGCCCTTCTCTTCCTGGACGCCGAACTCGTTTTCCGCGGCGGGCGCCGCCAGGGTGAAGAAGAGCGCTTCGCGGCTGCGCGGCAGCGCCATCACCCGGGGATCGTCCCGGTTGTAGACCCCCACCTCGGCGTTGCGGTAGATGCGCCCCTTCACCTCCATGTACTCCTCGAAGCCTGCATAACGATCCATGTGATCGGCGCTCAGGTTGAGCACCGTGGCCACCGCCGGCGCCAGGCTATCGGTGGTCTCGAGCTGGAAGCTGGAGAGCTCCACCACGTCCAGCTCCACATCCTCCTCCAGCAGTTCCAGTACGGGCTCGCCAAGATTTCCACCCAAGGAGGTACGGATGCCCGCTGCCCGCCCCATGAGCCCGAGAAGCGTGGTCACCGTGCTCTTGCCGTTGGAGCCGGTGATGGCCGCCACGGGACGGTTCACCGCGCGGGCGAAGAGCTCCACGTCGCCGATGGCGGGAACCCCCCTCACCATCGCTGCCTGAATCTGGGGGGTGCTCAGGGGCACGCCGGGACTCACCACCAGCAGCTCGGCATTACCGAAGGCCTGGTCGGCAAAGCCGCCGAGGAACAGCCCCACGTCGGGCAGGGATTCGCGCAGGGCGTCCAGTCCCGGCGGCTGCTCGCGGCTGTCGGTGACCGCCACCTGCATCCCCTGCTTCGCCAGGTAGCGTGCGCAGGAGAGCCCGGTCCTGCCCAGCCCCACGACCAGGACGCGGAGCGGCTGTTGTCGGGAATTCAATGCCGTGGCCGTTTTCATGTCAGCGGATCTTCAGGCTCGCCAGCCCGACCAGTACCAGGATCACCGTGATGATCCAGAAACGCACGATGACCCGGGGTTCGGGCCAGCCCTTGAGTTCGAAATGGTGATGCAGCGGCGCCATGCGGAAGATACGCCGCCCCGTGAGCTTGTAGGAGGCCACCTGCAGGATCACCGACACCGTCTCCACTACGAAGACACCGCCCATGATGAAGAGCACCAGCTCCTGGCGTACCGCCACGGCCACGGTGCCCAAGGATGCTCCCAGTGCCAGCGCCCCCACGTCGCCCATGAATACCTGTGCCGGGTAGGCGTTGAACCAGAGGAAACCCAGCCCAGCGCCCACCAGGGCGCCGCAGAATATGGTCAGCTCTCCCACGCCCGGAAGATAGGGAATGAGCAGGTACTTGGAGAGATAGAGGTGCCCCGACACGTAGGCAAAGACGCCCAGGGCGCCGGCCACCATCACCGTGGGCAGGATCGCCAGGCCGTCGAGCCCGTCGGTGAGGTTCACCGCGTTGGAGGAGCCGACGATGACCAGGTAGCTGAGCAGGATGAAGGCCGGCCCGAGATCGATGACCACATCCTTGAAGAAGGACACGATGAGCTGGGTATCGGCGGGCACGGTCGCGGTGGCGTAGAGCGCATAGGAGGCGGCCAGGCCAAAGAGCGACTGCCAGAAATATTTCCAGCGTGCCGGCAGCCCTTTCGAGTCGCGCAGCACCAGCTTGCGGTAGTCGTCCACCAGCCCCACCAGGCCGAAGGCCAGGGTGGTGAGCAGCACGATCCAGACGTAGCGGTTGTCCAGCTTCGCCCAGAGCAGCACCGAGATGGCCACGGCCACCAGGATCAGCGCACCGCCCATGGTGGGGGTGCCCGCCTTGGAGAGATGACTCTGGGGCCCGTCGTCGCGCACCGTCTGGCCGATCTTGTACTGGCTGAGGCGGCGGATCATCACCGGCCCCACCACGAAGGAGATGATCAGCGCCGTGAGCACGCCCAGAATGGCCCGCAGGGTGATGTAGTGGAACACCTTGAAAGCGGGATCGTACTGGGCGAGGTAGTCGGCGAGCCAGATCAGCATGACCGTCCCTCCCCGCAGAGCGCGGCCACCACCTTTTCCATGGCCGCAGCGCGCGAGCCCTTGACCAGTACGGTATCTTCGGGCTGCAGCAGTTCCCGCAGCCTTTCCAGGAGCGCCTCGTGAGTGGCGAAATGGCACCCGCCTTCGCCGAAGGCGCGGGCGGTGGCTTCGCTGAGCACGCCACAGGTGAAGACCATGTCCACGCCCCGGTCGCTGGCGAAGATTCCCAGCTCACCGTGCAGCCGGCCGGCCTCCGGACCCAGCTCGCCCAGGTCGCCGAGCACCAGCAGTCTTCTGCCCGGCGCCTGGCAGAGCACCTCCACCGCCATGCGCACCGAATCGGGGTTGGCGTTGTAGCTGTCGTCCACCACCCGCGCGCCCGTCTGCGCGACGCGGGGAGCCAGGCGCCCGGCCACGGGCTGCACTTCGGCAAGACCGCGCAGGATGCTCTCGTCGGAAACCCCGAGGCCCTGGGCAGCGGCGATGGCCGCCAGCGCATTCATGCGGTTGTGCTCGCCGGTGAGCGCCATGGAAACCTGCAGCACCCCGCGGGGAGAGTGCACCTCGAACTCGCTGTGAAAGCCTTCCGCGTCCCAGTGCAGCTGCAGGGAACCGGCGGGGCTGGTGATGTCGGCAGGCCGGTGAACACCGAAGCTCATCTGCCTTCTGCCCCGGGCCAGCTCGCGCCAGAGGGGAGCCTGGTCGTCGTCGGCATTGAAGATGAAGAGACCGGAGGCATCGAGCCCGTTGAGGATCTCCGCCTTGGCGCGCGCCACCCCTTCCACGCTGCCGAAGCCTTCCAGGTGCGCGCGGCCGGCGTTGTTGATGAGCGCGATATCGGGACGGGCGATCCGGCTGAGATAGTCGATCTCGCCGGGGTGGTTGGCACCGAGCTCCACCACCGCAAATTTCTCGTCCTGGAGCCTGCACAGGGTCAGCGGCAGGCCGATGTCGTTGTTCAGGTTGCCGCGGGTGGCCAGGGTCTCCCCCTCCCGCGAAAGCATAGCGGCGAGCATCTCCTTCACCGTGGTCTTGCCGTTGCTGCCGGTGATGGCCACCACCTGTGCCGGGGACCGCTCACGCCAGGCCGACGCCACCCTGCCCAGCCCGAGGCGGGTGTCCGCAACCTCGAGACAGGGGATGCGGCTGGTCAGGCGTTTACTCACCAAGGCTCCCACGGCACCCTTTTCCGCTGCCTCCTCCAGGTAGTCGTGACCATCGAAACGGGGACCCTTGAGCGCCACGAAGAGATCGCCGGGCTGCAGGGTGCGGCTGTCGATGCTCACACCGCCCACAGTGGCATCGCCGCCGTGCAGAGTGGCCGGCATCCGCGCGGCCAGTTCGGAGAGACGCAAGCGGATCACGGTGCCTCCTCCAGCCAGCGGCAGACCTGCTCCACGTCACTGAAGGGCTGGCGCAGGTCGCCGATCTGCTGCCAGGTCTCGTGCCCCTTGCCCGCCACCAGCACCACGTCACCGGGGCCGGCTTCGTCGAGGGCGGTGGCGATGGCCCAGGCGCGGTCGGGGATCACGTGCGCCGCGCGCGGCGTCTCCATGCCGTCGAGTATGTCGGCGATGATGCTGGGCGAAGGCTCGTGGCGGGGGTTGTCGTCGGTGACGATCACCTCGTCGGCGAGCGCCTCGGCGATCCGTCCCATCTGCGGGCGCTTGCCGCGGTCCCGGTCGCCGCCGCAGCCGAAAATGCACCAGAGCCGCCCCTGGGTATGCGCCCTCAGGCTGGTGAGGGCACGCTGGAGCGCATCCGGCGTATGGGCGTAGTCCACCACCACCAGGGGCTTTTCGCCTCCGCCGAAACGCTGCATGCGCCCGGGTACCTCCCGCAGGGATTCGAGGCGGCGCACCGCCTCCTCGAGAGGAATCTCCCAGCCCAGCATCACGCCGAGTACCAGCATCAGGTTGGTGGCATTGAAGTCACCCACCAGCCGGCTGTCGATGATGCCACGCCCCCAGGAGGTGGCCACTTCGAGCCTCAGCCCCCGGTCGCTGGACGTCAGCGACTCGAGCCGCACGAACTCTTCGGCCCCCAGCGTGTGGCCGCCGCGGTGACAGGCGATGCGCCGCACCCGCCCCTGCAGCCGCTGCGCCAGCTCCGCGCCCGTGTCGTCATCGGTATTGAGCACGGCGATCTCTAGCTCTTCGCGGTCGAAGAGGCGCTGCTTGGCCGCCGCGTAGGCACGCATGGAGCCGTGGTAGTCGAGGTGATCGCGGCTCAGGTTGGTAAAGACGGCGGTGTGGAAGGGCACCGCTTCCAGGCGATACTGGTGAAGCGCGTGGGAGGAGACTTCCATGGCCACGGCCCTGGCGCCCTCCGCTTCCAGCGCGGCGAGGAGCCGTTGCGCCTGCACCGCGTCGGGCGTGGTATGGGTAGAGGGTTCCAGTGCTCCCGGAAAGCCGTTGCCCACGGTGCCGGTGATGGCGCAGCGCCACCGTTCCGGCAGCGCCTGGGCCAGGAACAGGCTGACACTGGTCTTGCCGTTGGTACCGGTGACCCCCACCATGCGCATGCGGCTCGCCGGCTCGCCGTGGAAACGGGCGGCAATGGCGCTGGCCTTCTTCTGCAGCCGCTCCACCACGACCAGGGGCGCGGCAGCCGTTTCCGCAACGCTCTGGATGCGCAACTCCGGCCATGCGCCCCCGGGTTCGGCCAGGACCAGGCGGGCGCCATGGGACAGGGCCTCCTCGAGGTGTTCGAGCCCGTGGCTGCTGTGCCCTCGGCAGGCGAGAAAGAGGAAGCCCGGTTTCACTTCGCGACTGTCCAGCGCCACGCCACTCACCGGAAGCGCCATCCAGCGTCCTTCGGGCACCTTCATTCCCGCGAGCAGGTCGCCTGCCCTGAGGAGGTCGCTGCGCTCCATGCCGGCGGCCATCTAAGGGTGCGTCCCCGCTTCGGCCAGGCGCACCGCCTGGCGTGACTCCAGCGCATCCGGAGGAACATTGAGCAGCCGCAGTGCGTCGTCCATCACCGCGGCGAACATGGGTGCAGCCACCAGCCCGCCGTAGTACTGCTTGCCACGCGGCTCGTCGATCATCACCACGGCCACCAGCCGGGGGTTGCTCGCCGGCACCATGCCAGCGAACAGCGAAATGTACTTGCGCTCCTTGTAGCCGCCCTTGCCGGCCTTCTTCACCGTGCCGGTCTTGCCGGCCACGCGGTAACCGGGAATCGCAGCGCGGGTGGCGGTGCCTCCCGGCGCCACCACCGACTCCATCATGCGGCGCACCAGTCTGGCCGTCTCCGGCTTGAACACCTGTCTCCCTGCCGGCGCCTCGTCGCGCCGCAGCAGGCTCACGGGGCGCAACACGCCATCGGCCGCCAGAACCGAGTAGGCCCGCGCCAGTTGCAGTGCGGTCACCGAGATGCCGTATCCGTAGGCCAGGGTCGCCTGGTCGATGCGCGCCCAGTTGGCGGCGGGACGCAGTTGACCGCCCACTTCACCGGGATAGCCGCTGCCGCTCTTCTCGCCGAAGCCGAGCGCCGAAAGGTATTTCCAGAACCGCTCCGGAGGCAGCTGCAGCGCGATCTTGCTGGCACCCACGTTGCTCGACTTCTGGATGATGGTCTGCAGGTCCACGACCCCGAGGTTGTCGTGATCCTTCACCTGGAAGCGGCCGATACGGATGAAGCCCGGATTGGTGTCCACGGTGGTCCCCGGTTTCACGATGCCCATGTCCAGGGCCGCGGCCACGGCAAAGGGTTTCATGGTGGAGCCGGGCTCGAAGACATGAGTCACGGCCCGGTTGAGCAGCCGGCCACCCCGGTTGCTGCGACTGCCGTTGGGGTTGTAGCCCGGCTGGTTCACCATCACCAGGATCTCCCCGGTATGCGCATCCAGCACCACCACGGAACCCGCCTTTGCCTTGTGCTTGCGCATGGCCGCCTTGAGTTCACGGTAGGCGATGTACTGCAGGCGCTGATCGAGGCTGAGGGCCAGGTTCTTTCCCGGTGCCGGCATGCGCAGGCTCTCCACGTCGGCCACCACCTGGCGGCGGCCGTCGCGCAGCACCCGCTTCAGGCCCGGCTTGCCGGAAAGCGCCTCGTCATAGGCCAGCTCCAGTCCCTCCTGTCCCTGCTCGTCCACGTTGGTGAACCCCACCACGTGGGCGAAGATCTCGCCATCGGGATAGTAGCGGCGGTATTCACGCAGCACCTGCAGGCCCTGGATTCCCTTTTCCCGGGCCACTTCCATGACCCGCTGCGCCTGTGCCGGGGGCAGGCGCCGCTTGAGGTAGACGAAGTGCTTGTGGCTGTAGCGCGCCAGCCGCCGGCGCAGTTCGTCCAGCCCCATTCCCAGAACCTTCGCCAGGGGCTGCAGGGTATCGGCATCCGGGCGCAGCAGCCGTGGATTGGCGGCGATGGAGTCCACGGGTGCGCTCATGGCCAGCACCACGCCGTTGCGGTCGGTGATGGCACCGCGGTGAGCAGCCACCACCACTTCGTCGAGGTAGCGGTCTGCGCCCTCCGACTGGAGAAAATCCTTCTCGAAGATCTGCTGGTCCACGGCCCGGTACACCAGGGCTGCCGCCCCCAGCATGAACAGCAGCAGGACGAAACGCCGGCGACCGGCATAGGCACGCGGCATGGCCTCGGCCTTTTTCTGCATTCGCGCCCGCTTGTGTCGTTTGGCTGCCATTACTGCTCTTTAATGATCACGATTTCGTCTGCCCGCGGCAGCCGCATCTTCAGCCGCTTGCGCGCTTCCGCCTCGATCCGCTGCGGAGCACCCCAGGTGCCATGCTCGATGAGCAGGCCGTTCCACTCGATGTCCAGCCTGTCCGCCCGGCGATCCAGCTGCTTCAGTTCGGCGAACAGCTGCCGCGAGCGGTACTTGCTGTGCACCACCGCGATTGCCGATACCAGCACGCCCGCTGCCAGCAGCGCCACGATCACCAGATGCGAGCGCTTCATCCACGTTTTTCCGCCACGCGCATGATGGCGCTGCGGGCACGCGGATTGCGCCTCACTTCTTCGTCGCCGGCCCTGACCGCCTTGCCCACCAGCCGCAGTGCGCCGGGTTCCAGCTCCCCGCCACGCACGGGAACCCCCTTGGGCAGCTGCGCGCCCCGCAACTGCTCGCGGAAGAAGCGCTTCACGATGCGGTCCTCCAGGGAGTGGAAACTGATCACCACCAGGCGACCGCCGGCCGCCAGCAGCTCCAGGGCCTGCTCCAGCCCCTGGCGCAGCTCGTCCAGCTCCCGGTTCACCTGGATGCGGATCGCCTGGAAGGTGCGCGTGGCGGGGTGCTTGCGCTTCTCCCGCGAGGGCACTGCAGAAGCCACCAGCTGCGCCAGCTCTTCCGTGGTCTGCAGCGGTCGCTCCTGGCGTCGCCTGACGATGGCGCGGGCGATGCGCCGCGAAAAGCGTTCTTCGCCATATTCCCAGAGCACGCGGGCGATCTCCTCTTCCTTGGCGCTGTTCAGCCATTGGGCCGCGCTCGGCCCCCGGCTGCGGTCCATGCGCATGTCCAGGGGACCCGATTGCTGGAAGCTGAACCCTCGGGAAGCATCGTCGAGCTGCGGAGAGGAGACACCCAGATCCAGCAGCACCCCGTTCACCCTGCCTTTCACGCCCTCTGCCCCGGCCACTTCCAGCATGGAGGAAAAAGGCTTCTGGTAAAGAGAGAGACGCTTTTCGCCGGCGAATCGTTCCCGCCCCCAGGCGATGGCATCGGCGTCACGATCGAAGGCGATGAGACGCCCCCCAGGGCCGAGCCTGGAGAGGATCTCGCCACTGTGGCCTCCGCGTCCGAAAGTGCCGTCCATGTAACAGCCACCTGGTTGAATGTTCATCGCCTCCACGGCCTCGTCGAACAGGACGGGCCGGTGTTCTTCTGTTTCCTTCACCTACAGGGCCAGGTTTGCCAGCTCTTCGGAAAGCTCTGCCTCGGGGTTGCGCAGCTCCTCGAGCCACTCGTCCTGGTTCTTGGCCCAGGATTCCGCGTCCCAGATCTCGAACTTGTGCCCCTGGCCCACCAGTGCCACCTGCCTGCCCATGCCCGCATAGTCACGCAGGGCCTTGTTGAGCAGGATGCGTCCCTGGCCGTCAAGCTTCATCTCCTCGGCGTAGCCGATGAGCAGCCGCTGCAGGTTCTTGTTCTCACGCTTGAGGGAGGGGAGCCGGGCCACTTTCTGCACGATGGGCTGCCATTCACGCTCGGGGTAGAGCCACAGGCACCGGTCGTGGGGATTGACGGTGACCACCACGCTGGAACCATCGGACGCACCCAGGTCCTTCCGGTACTTCACCGGAACGGCCATGCGACCCTTGGTATCCATGCTGAGGGCGTTGACACCGAGAAACACAAATCCCCCCTTTTCCCCACGATTCCCCACTCAATGAACAAATCATAGGCAGTAAAACCCACCTGGTCAAGGTCGATTCCACTGAAAAAGGCTTTTCAGTCAATGAGTTAGAAAAGCAGCGCATACAGGAAAAATACCCTGAAAAACAGGATGGCGAAGACAGAAGTTAAAGTGTTTTATCAGGAGTGGGGAGCGGTGGGGAACGGGAAGAGAATCACAAACCGGGTGGGAGACGGTCTGTAAGCCGGGTTCTGTGGGTGGCGGATCCCGCCACCGATAGCCATTCATCTGGGACGCCCGTCACCGGACGCCTCGAGCGACCTACCCGGAAGCACCTGCGGGCCGCAGGTTGCGCAATGCGCAGGCTTCCCTATTTGGTCTTGCTCCGACTGGGGTTTACCCTGCCACTGCCGTTGCCGGCAGCGCGGTGCGCTCTTACCGCACCTTTTCACCCTTGCCACCCGGACACCGGGTTCGGCGGTCTGTTTTCTGTGGCACTTTCCGTAGGCTCGCGCCTCCCAGGCGTTACCTGGCAGTCTGCCCTGTGGAGCCCGGACTTTCCTCCATCGCTTGCGCGACAGCGGCTATCCGACCGTCTCCCAGGCCCCAACATAGGGCCAATGCCCGGGATTTGCAAGCCCCACACCATCAGCAGCCAGGGCCACGTCATCCAACTTCCATGAGCCTCTAGCCACACCCCTGATCATGGACGATCGGTTTATAACCACAGAGGACACAGAGCCCACAGAGTTTCTCAGTGGCGAAGGCCGCGCATAATCAACATCCTGACGGACAACCGGCAGCGTGGATTCCCCGCTGCTGTCCACGCCGGAACAGGCTTGTAAATCCATCCCTCTGTGAACTCTGTGTGCTCTGTGGTGAGTTCTTCCACACTAAAAACGCCGTGAATACATCCATGGCTTGGCTTTTTTCGACATCCTGAGGTGCGCTCATGACCGGTGACGTGCAAGCAGTTCCCGGTAGAGCCGGTTCTTCTTCTCCCCGGTGATCTTCGCCGCCAGCGCCGCCGCCTGCTTCAGGGGCAGCTCCCCGAGCAGCACTTCGGCGACCTGCAGCGCCTGCACCGACACCCCCTCCCCTGCCTCGGCTTGCGGGGGAGCGATGAGCACCACGAACTCACCCTTGCGCCGCAGGGGATCCCCTTCCACCGTCCGGGCCAGCTCGCACAGGGTTCCGGAAAGGACCTCCTCGTACTGCTTCGTCAGCTCCCGGGCCACCACGCCCTCCCGTACCGGACCCAGTACCTGGCAGCAATCCTCCAGCATCCCCGCGATACGGTGCGCGGACTCGTAGAAGATGCTGGTGCCGCCCGCCTTGGCGAGCTGCTTCAGTTTTTCTCTCCTGGCCGACACCTGCCGGGGCAGGAAGCCGTGAAAGCAGAAGCTGTCGGCTGGGAGCCCGGAGACGCTCAACGCTGCCAGCATCGCGCTGGGGCCGGGAACGGGCGAGACGCGCAGGCCCCGCCGGCGGCATTCCCGTACCAGGGGAAAGCCGGGATCACTGATCAGCGGCGTGCCGGCATCGGAGACCAGGGCGATGGACCCCCCTTGCTCCAGCCAGCCGAGGATCCTGCCCATCACCTGCCGTTCGTTGTGTTCATGCAGCGCCACCATGGGCGTGTCGATGCCGTGGTACTGCAGCAGGCGCCGGGTGTGGCGCGTGTCCTCGGCGGCGATGCGCTGCACCGTCTTGAGAACCTCTATCGCACGCAGGGTGAAATCGTCGAGATTGCCGATGGGCGTGGCCACGACATAAAGGACACCGGCCCCGTTTGACACTCCGCGCTCGCTCATAAGATACTCGCCACTCCCGCATTCCAGGCAAAGGACCTGCAGCCGCTCATGCCCTTTCGATCACTCATCCCCTTCCTGCTGCTCCTGCTCCTGCTGGCCGGCTGCGAAGGCCTGCCGAAAAAGCCCGCGGCCGATTCAGATCCCCAGGCCCGGCACGCTGCAGCGCTGTTCGAAAAGGGGCAGTACGATGCCGCAGCCGAGCTCTACCAGGGGCTGGCCGGCCGCGCCGCGCCACAGATACGCCCCATCTATGAGCTGCTCGCCGCAGACAGTCTGCTCCACGCCGGGCACGATGACAAGGCGGCGGAGATGCTGCAGAAGATCGACCCCAAGCAGTTGCCTCCCGGGCTGGCGAACCGCTACCACCTCGTCGAGGCGGAACTGGCCCTGGCGGCCGGCGACAGCGAACGGGCAGCTGCACTCCTTGGGGCGATCCATACCGCCGACCGTGCAACCAGGATACGTGCAGAGACCCTGCGGGCGCGTGCCCAGAAGGCGGACGGCGACAGGCTGGGAGAAGCCCGCACCCTGATCCGCCTCGACCAGCTCCTGCAGGACGAGGAGAAGCGCCTGCAGGTACAGCTGCGCATCCTCGACCTGCTCAGCCGCCTGCCGGACGAGGAGCTGCGCGAGAAGCTGGGCAACGACGAGGTGAGCCGCGGCTGGCGGGAACTGGCCTCGCTGGTGCGGGGTCATCCCAATGACCCCCAGGGGGTCGCTGCACCCTGGCGGGAATGGCAGGCGCTCTACCCACGCCATCCCGCCCTGCCGTTCCTGCTCGTCCTCTACTACGAGGAACAAAGGAAGCTCGCCCCCACCCGGGTGGAAAGAATTGCCGTGCTGCTGCCGGCCAGCGGTCGCTATGCAGGCGTGGCCGATGCCATCCGGGACTGCCTTCTCAGCGCCTGGTACGCGGACAGCAGCGAACAGCGCCCGCGCATAACCTTCTACGACAGCAGCGACCCGGAACAGCTCTGGCCCCTGCTGAACCGGGCCGCAGAGGAGGGCGCGGACGTGGCCATCGGTCCCCTGGCCAAGCAGGGGGTGCTGCAGCTCGCCCGCGCCGGCGAGCTACCGCTGCCGGTACTGGCGCTCAACCGGGTGACCACCGATACCGTGCCACCGGCGAACCTCTACCAGTACAGCCTGTCACCGGAAGACGAGGCCAGGCAGGCGGCGATCTGGGCTGCTTCCCGGGGACTGGGCATGCCCGGCGTACTCTACCCGGACTCGGCCCGGGGCGAACGGCTGTTCCGTGCCTTCGAGACCCTCTGGATGACCCTGGGCCGGGCGCCCGTACGGGCCGAGGTGTACCGTCCCGCGCAGAACGATTTCTCCGAACCGGTGGAGCGGCTGCTGAACATGAAGGAGGCCAAGGCGGAACACGCCCGGCGTGAAAAGGAGGCGGGTAAAAAGCTGCCGTTCAAACCGGAGCTGCCCGTGGATTTCGTCTTCATCCCCGGCAGCAAGTCGGACCTGCTGCAGCTGCGACCGCTGCTCATGTTCCATCACGGCTCCTCGCTGCCGGTGCTGAGCCTGTCGCGCATCTGGAAGGGCACACTCGAGCGTGACGAGGCCTTCGATCTCAGCGGTATCTTGCTCCCCGAGATTCCCTGGCTGGTAGAGGAACAGGCCGACAGCGACCCGCTCTCCCGGGAGAACATGGCCAGGCTGTTCCCCCGCGAGTTCAGGAAGTATCCACGCCTCATCGCCATGGGCATGGACGCCTACGCGCTGCTGCCCAACCTCTCCCGCCTCTCCGTACCCGGACAGGAACCGCTTGCCGGCAGAACGGGTGAGCTCTCGCTGGACGGCCGCCGCGTGGTCCAGCGCCGCCTGACCTGGGTCTCTCTTGGACTCGAACCCCGCATCCTCGGCCTCACGCCGCCCCTGGAGAGCATCGACACCAGCGGCTGGGAGCCCGTGGATTCAGATAGTGACAGCAGCCTTTCCCCCGATGAAGCCTCCCCACCTGAGCAGCGGTGAGGCGGCCGAGAAAGCGGCGCTGCGCTGGCTGGAGCAGCAGGGGCTGGACCTGGTCACCCGCAACTACCGCTGCAAGGCGGGCGAGATCGACCTGGTCATGCAGGACGGTGAAAGCCTGGTGTTCGTGGAAGTGCGCTACCGCCGCCACGCGGGTTTCGGCTCCGCGGCTGAGTCCGTGGGCACGGCCAAGCAACGCAGGCTGAGGCTTGCAGCGGAGCACTACCTGCAGCGCCTGGCCACCCTGCCGCCCTGCCGATTCGATATAATCGGAATCGACGCGCAAAAGCGGATAGACTGGATCCGCAATGCCTTCTGAACCGTCCCGAGGGGAGCTCTTGAATCTCAACCAACGTGTCACCCGGCTGTTCGAGGAGAGTCTCGAAACCAAGCGCCGCTGCCTGCCCCGGCTCGAGGCCCCCCTGGTCTCCGCCGCCGAGATGATCGTGGAAGGGCTGCTCGGCGGGAGCAAGATTCTCAGCTGCGGCAACGGGGGTTCCGCTGCCGATGCCCAGCACTTCGCCTCGGAGATGCTCAACCGCTTCGAGCGGGAGCGCCCGGGACTGCCCGCCTTCGCCCTCACCACCGACAGTTCCACGCTCACCTCCATCGCCAACGACTACGCCTACCAGGAAGTATTCGCCAAGCAGATCGGCGCGCTGGGCCACCCGGGCGACGTGCTGCTGGCCATCAGCACCAGTGGCAACTCCCTCAACATCGTCAGGGCCGTGGAAAGCGCAAAGGAACAGCAGATGAAGGTGGTGGCCCTCACCGGCGGCGATGGCGGCCGGGTGGCTACCCTGCTCCACGAGGAGGACATCGAACTGCGGGCCGACAGCAGTTCCACGGCGCGTATCCAGGAGGTGCACCTGCTCTGCATCCACTGCCTGTGCGACCTGGTGGACACCCTGCTGCTCGGCGAAGAGGGATGAGCCCCTGGCCACACCCTGATCATGGAAAACACCGACATTCGTAGGTTGGGCAAAGAAGCGCAGCGACGTGCCCAACAGAAAGCCGCAGGATGTTGGGCACGCTTCGCTTTGCCCAACCCACAGGGCCAGCGAGGGCGCGTGGAATTCATGAAATTTCCTGGACATAACCCCCTCCTCGCCCGTTGAGCACCCGCTGGAAAACAGAACTGGGGCAGCTTTTCCCGCAGGAAGACCTGCTCACCGATCCGGCCGAGCGGCTCACCTACGGCTATGACAACAGCCAGCGCCAGTCCAGTCCCGAGGCGGTGGTCTTCCCCCGCTCCACCGACCAGGTCCTGTCCCTGGTAGAGCTGTGCAACCGGCACCGGGTTCCCCTCACCTGCCGCGGCAGGGGCACGGGTACGGCGGGCGCTGCCGTGCCGGTGCGCGGCGGCATCGTTCTCTCCTTCGAACGGATGGACCGCATCCTCGAACTGGACCCTGCCAACAGGCTGGCCCGGGTGGAGCCCGGCGTCACCAACCGGCAACTGCAGCAGGCCGCCGCCGAAAAGGGCTTCTTCTGGCCACCCGATCCCACCAGCGCCTCGGTCTGCACCGTCGGCGGCAACCTGGCCTGCAACGCCGCCGGCCCGCGCGCCGTGAAGTACGGCACCTGCCGGGAGAACACCCTCGGGCTGGTGGCCGTGAGCGGCAGCGGCGAGCTGCTTCACACCGGCGTTCGCACCACCAAAGGCGTGGTGGGCTACGACCTCACCCGCCTCATCATCGGCTCGGAAGGGACCCTGGCGGTGATCACCGAGGCCACCCTCAAGCTCACCCCGCTGCCGGCGGCCCGGCGCACCCTGCAGGCGATCTACACCGACATGAAGAGCGCCGCACGGGCCGTCTCCGCCATCATGGCCCAGCCGGTGACACCCTCCGCCCTGGAGTTCATGGATGGCCGGGCGCTGCAGATGGTGCGCGACTACGCGGACCCTGGCCTGCCGACCGACGCCAGTGCGCTGCTCATGATCGAGCTGGAGGAGAACCCCGCCGCCCTGGAAGCGGCCAGCAAGGCGGTCATGGACGCGGCCCGGCAGGAGGGATGCATCGGGGTGACGGCGGCAACGAGTAACGCGCAGGTGGAACAGTTGTGGCGTACGCGCAAGGCACTCTCGCCCGCCCTGCGCACGGTGGCGCCGAAGAAGATCAACGAGGACGTGGTGGTGCCGGTGTCCCGCATCCCCGACCTCATCGACGGCCTGGAACAGTTGTCACGCAGGCACGACATCACCATCGTCAACTTCGGCCACGCCGGAAACGGCAACATCCACGTCAACCTGCTCATCGACCCCGACGATCCGCGCCAGGCCAGGGCCGCGGAAGCCTGCCTCGACGCGGTGTTCGACCTGGTGCTAGGGCTCGGCGGCACGCTCTCGGGTGAACACGGCATTGGCCTGGTGAAGCGCCAATTCGTAAAGCGCGAGATCGACGCGCCCACCCTGCAGCTGATGCACGCCATCAAGCAGCAGTTCGACCCGGCCGGTATCCTCAACCCGGACAAGACACTCCCCTGACCCGCTCACGGAGACCCGCGATGAACAAGATTTTCCCTTTCCTCCTGATCCTGCTCGCCTCGCCGGCGCTTTTCGCCGAGATCCTCAGCGACGTAGACGACCAGGCCGCTCTGTCGCTCACCATCTACAATACCGACCTGGCCCTGATCCGCGACCGGCGCAGGGTGGAGCTGCCCGCAGGCGAACAGGAGCTGGCCATCCGCGGCGTGAGCGGCCAGCTGCAGCCGGAAACCGCTCTCCTCGAGAGCCGCAGCGGCTCCGGTGGCATCCGCGTGCTGGAACAGAACTTCAACTACGACCTGCTCACCCCGAAAAAGCTGCTGGAAAAGTACCTGGGACGCCAGATCGGCATCCTGCGCACCAATCCCGCCACCGGGGTCGAGACGCGGGAGACGGCCACCGTGCTCAGTACCCAGGACTGCCTGGTGGTGCGCATCGGTGACCGGATCGAAACCGACCCGGGCGGCCGTTTCCTCTTCGAGAACATTCCCGCGACCCTGCGCGACCAGCCCACCCTGGTCACCCGCCTGGATGTGGCACGGAGTGGCACCCACCTGCTGGAGCTGAGCTACCTCAGCGGCGGCCTGAGCTGGAAAGCCGACTACGTGGCGCGGCTCGACGAGAAGGACTCGCGCATCGACCTTTCTGGCTGGGTGACGCTGGAGAACCGCTCGGGCACCGCCTACGCCAATGCCCGGCTGCAGCTGGTGGCCGGCGACGTGAACCGGGTATCGCCGCCACCATCGAACCGCCGTTTCCAGGCGATGGTCGCGGAGGATGTTGCGGAGAGAAACCTTCACGAGGAGACCCTGTTCGAGTACCACCTCTACTCCCTGCCCCGCCCCACCACCCTGCTCGACCGCCAGACCAAGCAGGTGGCACTGCTCTCCGCCAGCGACATTCCGGTGCACAAGGAGTACCTGCTGCTGGGACAGCAGTACTACTACCAGGGACGCTACGGCGAGATCGGCCACAAGCTGCCGGTAGGCGTCTGGTTGAAGTTCAGGAACGACGAGGCGGCCCATCTCGGCCTGCCGCTGCCCGCCGGCGTCGTGCGGGTCTACAAGAGCGGCGGCCAGAACAACCTGCAGTTCGTCGGCGAAGACCGCATCGGCCACACGCCGCGTGACGAGGAGGTGCGCCTGAAACTCGGGAACGCCTTCGACGTCACCGCCAGGCGCGTGCAGACCGACTACCGCAAGCAGAACTTCGGCCATCCCTACCGCTTCGCGGCCCAGAGCAGCTTCCGCATTACCCTTAAAAACGCCAAGGAGGAACCGGTGCAGGTGCTGGTGCGCGAACCCCTGCCCGGGGACTGGCAGATTCTCAGCGAAAGCGCACCCCACGAAAAACCGGATGCCCGCACCGCCCAGTGGAAGCTGGAGGTGCCTGCGCGGGGAGAGACGGTCCTCGAGTACAGCGCACTGGTGCGCTACTGAGCGGCACCACGCCACTTTTTCAGCCGCCTCTCCCCGCCGGAAACAGCTGTTCCGGCCGGGGAGGCAAAATTGCCTGGAAAAACCGCGCAATATCCCGATAAGCAGAAACTTTTTGACAGCCAGCCGCCATTTCCCTTGTAATCAGTGGTCAAATCGGGAGTCCTGGCCCACCCAGGGATTCCACGCACGATCGAATCCCGCGACTGCGGGCACAACAACAAGGACTTGGCCATGAAGACAGCTCTCGGTTTCATCCTCCTGCTCCTGGCGCCGGTGGCCGCACTGGCTTCCTCCGGGCAACCCCTCGACCTCACCAGCCACTGGGCCGGCTACGCGGCCCTGGTGATCTTCCTGCTGGCCTACGTGCTAGTGATGGCGGAAGAGTTCACCCACCTGCGCAAGTCCAAGCCGGTGATCCTCGCCGCCGGGCTCATCTGGGCCATCATCGGCTATGTCTACCATGCCCACGGGCTGAACCACCAGGCGGAAGAGGCTGTACGCCACAACCTGCTGGAATACGCCGAGCTGATGCTCTTCCTGCTGGTGGCGATGACCTACATCAACGCCATGGACGAGCGCCGCGTCTTCGAGGCGCTGCGGGTCTGGCTGGTGCGCAAGGGACTGGGGTTCCGCGCCCTGTTCTGGATCACCGGCCTGCTCGCCTTCTTCATCTCGCCGGTGGCCGACAACCTCACCACCGCCCTGCTGATGTGCGCCGTGGTGATGGCGGTGGGCGGTGACAACACCCGCTTCGTCCTGCTCTCCTGTGTCAACATCGTGGTGGCCGCCAATGCCGGTGGAGCCTTCAGCCCCTTTGGTGACATCACCACCCTGATGGTGTGGCAGAAGAACATCAGTACCCCCCAGGGGCCGGTGGACTTCTGGTCCTTCTTCCACCTCTTCATCCCTTCCCTGGTGAACTGGCTGGTGCCCGCCGCCATCATGGTGATGGCTGTCCCCAAGGCCAAACCGGAACCCATCACCGAGGACATCTCCATGCGTCGCGGCGCGCGACGCATCGTGGCACTCTTCTTCCTCACCATCATCACCGCGGTGAGCTTCCACAACTTCCTCTACCTGCCGCCGGTGATCGGCATGCTCACCGGCCTGGCCTACCTGCAGTTCTTCGGCTACTACCTGAAGAAGACCAGCAAACGTGGCGTAAGCGGCGAAACCGGTGAGAGCATCGAGCACGCGGGCGACATGGGCAGCCCGGTCTCCTTCGATATCTTCCGCAGCGTGGCCCGCGCCGAATGGGACACCCTGCTCTTCTTCTACGGCGTGGTACTCTGCGTGGGCGGCCTGGGCTTCATCGGTTACCTGGCCCTGGCTTCCGAGGTCATGTACGTGGAGTGGGGGGCAACCTACGCCAACGTGGCCGTGGGCCTGCTCTCCGCCATCGTGGACAACATCCCGGTGATGTTCGCCGTGCTCACCATGATGCCCGACATGCCACCGGGCCAGTGGCTTCTGGTGACCCTCACCGCGGGCGTGGGCGGCTCCCTGCTCTCCATCGGTTCCGCTGCCGGCGTGGCGCTCATGGGACAGGCCCGGGGCAAGTACACCTTCTTCGGCCACCTCAAGTGGACACCGGTCATCGCTCTGGGCTATGCCGCCAGCATCCTCGTCCACATGTGGATCAACGAGTCGCTGTTCGGCACCTGAGCGGAGTTTGGGCGGGCTTGTCCCGCCTCAAATTGCCGCCAATGCGGGTGTGCTATAGTCCACCTTTCGGCTGGCTCCACAGTCAAGCCGCCTGGAGACGAACAGGCGGTTTTACTGTTGATCTATCCATCTTTCGACTGATTCCGGGAGGCAATTCATGTCCAAGCAACACCCCGTCGTCGTGGTCACCGGCTCCTCCGGTGCCGGCACCACCACCGTCAAGCGCGCATTCGAGCACATCTTCACCCGCGAAGGCATCAAGGCCGCCGTCATCGAGGGCGACAGCTTCCACCGCTACGACCGTGCCGAGATGCGCGAGAAGATGGCGCAGGGAATGAGCCACTTCGGTCCCGAGGCCAACATCTTCGATAAGCTCGAGGAGACCTTCAAGACCTACGGCGAAACCGGTGGCGGCAAGAAACGCTACTACCTGCACAGCGTCGAAGAGGCCGAGGAACACAATGCGCGCCTGGGAACCGACAAGAAGCCCGGTGAATTCACGCCCTGGGAGGACATTCCCGAAGGCACCGACCTGCTCTTCTACGAAGGGCTGCACGGCATGGTGGTCACCGAGGATGCCAACGTGGCCCAGCACGTGGACCTGGGCGTGGGCGTGGTACCCATCGTCAACCTGGAGTGGATCCAGAAGATCCACCGCGACAGCAAGGAGCGGGGCTACTCCGCCGAGGCCATCGTGGACACCATCCTGCGGCGCATGCCGGACTACATCAAGTACATCACCCCCCAGTTCTCCCGCACCGACATCAACTTCCAGCGGGTGGCCACGGTGGACACCTCCAACCCCTTCATCGCGCGGGACATCCCCACGCCCGACGAGAGCTTCGTGGTGATCCGCTTCGCCGATCCCGCCAAGTTCGACATCGACTTCCCCTACCTGCTGAACATGATCCCCAACAGCTTCATGTCGCGGCGCAACACCATCGTGGTGCCCGGCGGCAAGATGGGCTATGCCATGGAAATCATCCTCGGCCCCATCATCGACCGCATGATGGACGAGCGCGACTGAGCTCGCGGCAGCCCGGCGAAAAGCCCCTGCCCGGCGCAACCGGACAGGGGCTTTTTCATGCCGGTCCGCCGATCCGGCGATCCGGCAGGAGTCCGTCTTCAGAGATCCTCCAGGCGCTGGCGAATCCGCGACAGCAGGCTCTCCCGGTCGAGACCGGCTTCCTCGAGTTGCTGCGACTGGGTTCCCTGGTCGATGTAGCGGTCGAGAAGCCCGAACTGGAGCAGCGGGACACAGATCCCGGCGTCACTCAGCACTTCGGCAACAGCCGAACCGGCACCGCCCATGACGGCATTCTCCTCCACCGTCACCAGCAGTTCGTGGGTTCCGGCCAGTTCTCGCACCAGCGCCTCGTCCACCGGCTTGATGAAGCGCATGTTGGCGACGCTGCCGTCCAGCGCTTCGCCCACCGCTTCACACAGGCTCACCAGGCTGCCAAAGCCGAGAAGCGCCACGCGCTTCCCCTTGCGCAGGAGCTCACCCCGGCCCCAGGGAAGTTTCTCGAGACTGCTGTCGGGCAGGACCCCCGGCCCCCTGCCCCGGGGGTAGCGCACCAGCGCCGGCCCCTTGTGCTCCCAGGCGCTGTGCAACATGCGCTGGCATTCGGCCTCGTCCCTGGGTGCCAGCACGGCCATGTTGGGAATGCAGCGTGCGTAGCTCAGGTCGAAAGCGCCGGCATGGGTGGGACCGTCGGCCCCCACCAGCCCGGCGCGGTCCACGGCGAAGGTGACGTCCAGGTTCTGCAGCGCCACGTCGTGGATGAGCTGGTCGTAGGCGCGCTGGAGGAAGGTGGAATAGATGGCCACCACCGGCTTGAGGCCGTCGCAGGCCATGCCGGCGGCCAGGGTCACGGCGTGCTGCTCGGCGATGCCCACGTCGAAATAGCGGCTGGGAAACTCTTCGGCGAAACGCACCAGGCCGGAGCCCTCGCACATGGCCGGGGTGATGGCCACCAGCCGCTCGTCGCGCGCCGCCTGGTCACAGACCCAGTCGGAAAAGACCCCGGTATAGGTGATGCCGCCGCCACCGCCGGCCTGCTCGCCGGTCTCGGGATCGAAGGGCTTCACCCCATGGTAGAAGCAGGGATCCCCTTCCGCCGGCGCGAAACCCCTGCCCTTCTGCGTAACCACGTGCAGGAAGCGGGGGCCCTCCATCTCCTTCATGTTTTCCAGGGTCTGCACCAGCATGGGCAGGTCGTGGCCGTCGATGGGACCAATATAGTTGAAGCCGAGTTCCTCGAAAAGGGTGCCCGGAATGAGCATGCCCTTCATGTGCTCTTCCCAGCGGTCCACCAGATCGCGCACGCCGGACGGCATTACGCTGAGCACCTGTTTGCCCCCCTCGCGCATGCGGTTGTAGAAGCGGCTGGAGAGCACCCGGGCCAGGTAGTTGCTCACCGCGCCCACGGGACGGGAGATGGACATGTCGTTGTCGTTGAGCACCACCAGCAGGTCCATGTCGAGGGCCCCGGCATGGTTGAGCGCCTCGAAGGCCATGCCGGCCGAGAGCGCGCCGTCGCCGATGACGGCGATGTGCTCGCGCCGGATGCCCTCCAGCTTGGCCGCCACCGCCATGCCCAGGGCGGCACTGATGGAGGTGCTGGAGTGGCCGGCGCCGAAAGCATCGTAGTCCGATTCGTCGCAGCGGAGAAAACCCGAGAGCCCGCCCTTCTGCCGCAGGGTGGCCATGCGCTCGCGCCGCCCGGTGAGGATCTTGTGGGGATAGGCCTGGTGACCCACGTCCCAGATCAGCCGGTCGTTGGGTGTATCGAAGACATAATGCAGCGCGATGGTGAGCTCCACCACGCCCAGCCCCGCCGCCAGGTGACCACCGGTACGGGAAACCGTCTCCACCAGGAACTCGCGCAGCTCGTCCGCCAGCTGCGGCAGCTCCTGGACAGGCAGCTGCCGCAGGTCATCGGGATAATCGACCTGTTCCAGCAACGGGTAACGTGGCGGCTCGTGACGGATTGACATGGGTTAAAATGGGGATCTCAGGGATTACCCCGATTCTACCAGTATGGAACGCCACCCACCGGAACAATTGTCAACGCGCCAGCTGCGCAAGCGGCGGCACGAGCAGCTGCTGCGCAGCTATCACAAGCAGCGCCAGCGCAACCTGCGGGCAAAACCCGGCACGCACGACTTCATCCTGGTACTGGATCATCTCAAGGCGGGCTTCAACGTGCCCAAGATCTTTCGCAGTGCCGAGGCCTTCGGCGCCCACGAGATCCATCTCGTCGACATCGGCCCCTTCGACCCGGCACCGGCCAAGGGCGCCTTCCGCAAGGTACCGGCGCGTTTCCATGACCACTTCGGTGCGATCCACGACGAACTGCTGGAGCGCGGCTACCGGCTCTTCGCCCTGACCACCACCGGCGGCCGGAGCCATCCTCTCCCGGAAGTTCACCTGCCCCGCCGCAGCGCCTTCATCTTCGGCCACGAGGAGCTGGGCCTGAGCTTCGACCTGCGGGAATGGCCCCAGGTCCAGGCCAAGCGAGTCTTCGATCTCGTGAAAGATTTTGGGACATCCGAGTCCCCAAAATCGACTCGATCTTCGACAACTCATTGGTGCCCCGGCCGTCCTGGTCACCCGGCGTTCCGCCACAACATCGCAAGCTCGTTGCGGCTACACAC
>QNZQ01000145.1 GCA_003972985.1 Gammaproteobacteria bacterium
TACACACCGGCCTCCCATATGACTGGACGCCGCGTTCGGATGCTCCCTTGGGATCCCCTTTGGCGCCTTCGGCACGTCGGGTATCCCGTGTCGCCTCGCGGCTACCGGGGACTACCCGCCTTCGCTTCGCTCTCCATGGCGGGCAGCGGTTGATGGATACCTTCATGATGGGCACTTTCGTTGTAACGGCCATGGTGGTGCTGGCCAACGTCTGGCTGAGACGGCTGCAGAACCAGGGACGCAACGATCTGGTGGAAAGGATCGACGGTATCGGCATCTGGGTCTATCCGCTCATCTACCTGAGCGCCGGACTGGTGATGCTGTACGCCTGGTGACAGGAAGGGAAATGCGCAACACACCATCCGACGGACCTCGAGCCTTGCAGCGCCAGGCCCGTGCCCTGCGCGAGCGTTTCGACACGGTGCTGCTGGCCACGGCTTCCAGCGACGGCATTCCCCTGATCAGCTACGCCCCCTTCGTCCTGGACGACGAGGAAGCCGTGTGCATCTACGTCAGTGAGCTGGCAGGACACACCCGCAACCTGGCGGACAGGCCCGTGGCCAGCCTGATGTTCATCGTGGATGAATCCCAAACCCGTAACCCCTTCGCCCGCGAACGGCTGGTGCTCCAGTGCCGGGCGCAGGAGGTCAGGGGAAAACCGGCCAGGCCGCTTCTCGAGCGCATGGAAGCGCGATTCGGCAGCACCATGGAACTGCTGCGGACGCTGCCCGATTTCCACCTGTTCCGTTTCCAGGTGGAAAACGGGAGCTACGTCAGGGGCTTCGGCCAAGCCTGGTCGCTGGAAGGGAACGAACTGAAGATAGCGGAGCTGAAACGCGGCTGATTCAACCCTCGACATGCATGCCCTGCTGCCGTGCATGCTCCAGGATCTCCTCCAGCAGCACCGCCAGCTCATCCGCTTCCTTGCGCGGCAGGCCGCGGCCGAAATCCCGGATCTTGTTCGACAGGGCCGTGTCGCCCAGCTTGCGGGCCACCACCGGGTAGAGCTTCATGCAAATCCTGTCCAGCTCCAGCGCCGCCATGACGCCGGGTGACTCCACGTAGGACCTTGCCTTGGGAACGAACTGATCAAACAACGCCTGGGGATCTTCCACGAGCATGGTTGTTTTCTCCTTTCGCAATCAGAATATCAGCAACTGCTATTGAATACCTCGACAAGGGGTGTCATGTTATAAAAACAGAATTCAACAACCAAGAGGAACAAGAGTATGGCGATTTCATGGGTTTTGGCAGCGGACAGCAGCCATGCAAAGATCCTGCGGGCCGACAACAGGGTAGGGCCACTGGTTCCCATCGAGGAGCTGGAACACCCGGAAAGCCGCATGAAGGATACCGAGCTCTACTCCGATGCACCCGGCAGAGCCTTCGACAGCGGAGGGCAGGGCAGGCACGCCATGGAAAACGAAGTGGACGCCAAGAAGGAGGAGTCGATCCGCTTCGCCAAGTCTCTTTGTGAAAAGCTGCGCCAGGCCGCAATCGACAAGAACTTCGACAAGCTCTACATTCTCGCCGCGCCGGCCTTTCTCGGAGAGCTGCGCGAGTGCATGGACGACAACGTGAAATCGCTGGTGGCCGGCGAAATCGCCAAGGACGTGGTGAAACAGACCCCGGAAGAGATCCGTAACAAGCTCCCCGATTTTCTCTGAAACCGTCCCAGGCCGGACAGTCGTCCGGCCTTTTTCATGCATCCCTCCCGGCAGCATCGCCATTTCCTGCATATCAGCGGCACCCCGGAAGAGTGCCGTATGGAAGCGGCCCGCCACGCCGATGAAACCACGCTCTGGATCGGTTGGCAGGCGCCAGCTCCCTTCGATCCCCTGCCGCCCGGGAAACTGGTCGGCAGGCTCGGCATGGAAACCGATATCCTGGTCTTCGACGCCCTGGAGGGATTCGATCCCGACGCCTTTGCCATGGCACTGGGACTGGTCCGGGGGGGCGGCCGCTTCCTGCTGCTCACACCACCACTTTCCCGGTGGCCGCAGGTTCGGGACCGGGAGCTGGAGCGGCTGGTGCCTGCCGAATGGCCGGTAACCTCACCCAGCGGTTTCCTGGAGCGCTTCGCGGCCATTCTCGATAATTGGGAGCGGGAAACCGGGACTCCACACTCGCCGGCACGCACCGGCGAAACGGGGCTTACCGAAGACCAGGAACGGTCAAAAGAACTGATCCGCCACGTGGCCCAGGGACATACCCGCCGTCCCCTGGTGATCACCGCCGACCGGGGTCGTGGCAAGTCCACGATTCTCGGCATTTCGGCCGCTTGGCTGCTGCAGCAACGCCACTGCCGCATCCTGGTTACGGCGCCCCGCAGGGAGGCCACCGACATTCTCTTTCAGCAGGCCCGGAAGGCATTGCCGGTGGCCCCGGCTACCGGAGACGGGGTGCAGTACGGGAACAGCTTCCTTACCTTCATGGCACCCGACGCCCTGCTGCGGGAGGCGCCGGAAGCGGACCTGCTGTTGGTGGACGAGGCGGCAGGCATTCCGCTGCCACTCCTCGAAGGGCTGATCAGGAAGTACGGGCGCATCGTGCTCACCTCCACCGTACACGGGTACGAGGGCTCGGGCCGGGGTTTCCTGCTCCGCCTGGGCCCCCTGCTCGACCGGATCCGTCCGCAGTGGAAAGGGATCCGGCTGGAACAGCCGGTGCGCTGGGCTGCTGGCGATCCCCTGGAAGCCTTCGGGTTCCGGACCCTGCTGCTCGATGCCGAGCCGGCTCCCCTGGAAGGAGAGACACCCGAGGCGGGGGACTGCGTGGCCAGGCCCCTGAGCCGGGAGGAACTGCTCGCTGACGAAAGTCTCCTGAAGCAGCTCTTCGGCCTATTAGTAAGTGCTCACTATCGGACGACACCGAGAGACCTGCGCTACCTTCTGGATGCTCCCAACCTGTCGCTGCACGGGCTCTTCCAGCGGGAGAAGTTGCTGGGTGCGGTACTCGTCGCCAGGGAAGGGAACCTCTCCCGGGAACTGGCCAGTGCTGTCCGCACCAGCCAGCGGCGCCCGAAAGGCTACCTGCTGCCCCAACTCCTGGCCACCCGCTGCCAGTTTCCCGAGGCGCTTGAGATGCGCTGCGAACGGGTGGTGCGCATCGCCATCCATCCCCGCCTGCAGAACCGGGGGCTTGGAAGCCACCTGCTCCGCTACCTGGTGAACAGGGCGCGCCGTGACGGGGAGGCCCTGCTGGGCACGAGCTTCGGCGCGACTCCACCACTGGTACACTTCTGGAAGGCTGCTGGCTTCGAAGCGCTGCGCCTCGGCCAACGCCGGGAAGCGAGCAGCGGGGCCCACGCAGCCCTCATGGTGCTGGGCCTGGAGCCTGAAGCCACCAAGTTGGTGGAGGCGGCGGCGCAGCGTTTCCAGAAGAACTTTCCCCTGCAGCTTGGAGAAGCCTTCACCGGCCTCGATGCCGAACTTGCACTGGCGTTGCGACCGCCACAACAGGAGATCCGCCTGGACGATTCCGAAGCCGCGGCGTTGCAAGCCTTCGCCCAGGGCCGTCTGCCCTACCTGGATGCCATGGCGGCGCTTCGCTCGCTCACCCTGCAGCTCGGTGACGGGCAGGATACCGCCCAGCGGCTCCTGGTGATGAAAGTGCTCCAGCACCGTTCCCTGCAGGAGCTGGCGCGGCTCCAGGAACTGCCCGGCAAGGCCGCCGTGGAAGCCAGGCTGCGCCAGGCCGTGCTTGACCTTACTCAAAGCCCTCTCCGCCGCCCGTGAAGTACGATTTTCCTTTCAATATCAGGAACTGAAGATGAATCGTCCGCCGGTCGTACTCGATCCCTCCGACATCCCCGCCATCGCCGTCGATTCCATGAACCGTACGCACCACGAAGAGGTGGCGCTGGTGAACGCGCTGGGCGAGCTGATAAAGGCCGCGCAGCAGGGCGACCAGGATGCGGAAGCCATGGACGCGGCCCTGGACGAGTGGGTGGCCCACACGGAAGCCCACTTCGCCCGCGAAAACGAGCTCATGGAGAAATACGGTTTTCCGCCCTACCCGGTCCACGCCCAAGAGCATGCCACTGTTCTGGAGGAGATCCACCGCCTGCAATCACAGTGGCATCGGGACCGCCAGACCGGTCCGCTGACCGATTTCCTGTTCCAGCGCTGGCCCCAGTGGTTCATGATGCACGTCAACACCATGGACACCATCACGGTCCAGTTCCTCTCCGCCCATATCGACTGAATCCTCCATTGCCCGAAGGCCCGGAAATCCGTCGCCTGCGCAACCGCCTCGCCGAGGCCATCGAAGGCGAGACCGCCCAACGGATCGAGTTCCACCTGCCAAGGCTGACGGAGTGGAACGGTCGCCTCGACGGCTGCCACATCACCGCCATCGAGAGCCGCGGCAAGGCGCTGCTCACCCATATCGACAGCGGCCACAGCATCTACAGCCACAACCAGCTCTACGGCCGCTGGTTCGTCGTTCCGCCCGGCGAACCGCCCGATACCAGGCGGCAGCTGCGCCTGGCCATCCACACCCGTCGGTACCGGGCGCTGCTCTACAGCGCTTCCGACATCGAGGTGTGGCCAACGGATCAGCTTTCCGAGCACCCCTTCCTGAAACGACTCGGCCCGGACGTGCTGGACGAAACCACGACAACTGCCATGGTGCTCGAACGCCTGCGGGATAAGGCCTGGTGGCGACGCAGGCTGGGAGGCTTTCTCACCGACCAGTCATTCGTAGCGGGCCTCGGGAACTACCTGCGTTGCGAGATTCTCTTCGTCGCCGGCCTGCATCCCAACCAGCGACCCTGCGATCTCGACGAGTTACAACTAGCCCGCCTTGCCAGCGCCATCCTCGAGCTTCCACGCCAGTCCTGCGAGACGGGTGGCATCACCAACGATCTGACCCGGGCGGAAGCACTGCGCGCCTCTGGCGCCGGTTTCGAGGAGTACCGCTTCCATCTCTTCCGGCGCGCCGGCAGGCGCTGCTACCGCTGTGGCACACCGATACGGTTCGAGAAGCGGGGCGGACAGGGGTGCTATTACTGCCCCGGGTGCCAGAAAGCGTCTTGAAACTCACCTCTCACCGCTGCTCCGAGCATCTCTGGCGATGCGTTTTCGCCTGTTCCTTTCAAAAACGGCCAGGCTGGATGGTCTCGGTGACCGGTTTGAGCGAGGCGACCCTCCCCAGGGTGGCTTCGATCTCCTCGTAGGTGGGCGGGTAGGCCTCCCAGGGGTCGGCGAAGACGCCCCGGCAGGTGAGGCGGATCACGTCGGGCTGGGTGGGAGAGTGGAGCCAGAAATGGTAGCCGCGGTAGATCATGGACGGGCTGCCATCCACGTCGGCACCGGCGAGTCCCAGGCCTGCAACGGTCTGCGCCTTCCAGCCGATGGCGGCCACTTCCTCGAAGAAATCCTGGACCAGGTTCACCACGAAGGTGTCCGGTTCGATACGCTGGGGCTCATCCTTGAGCTTGCGCACCTCGATATTGCAGCTCACCTCGTAGCTGTCGAAACCGGTGCCGACGATTCGGCCTCCCTGGATGAAGATCCGCGTACGCTGGGGCGGTATGACGATAGGCTGATGCAGAATCAGACGGTAACCGGCATCGCGGTCGCTGTAGTCGGGCAGAAAGCTGACGCACCCGCCCATCAGCCCAAGGGAGAGGAGCAGCAGCCACTGTTTCATTTGCGGATTCCCTCGATGGAGAGATAGACGATGATCTCCTCGGCAGCCGGACCCAGGATCTTCGCCTCCTTCATCTTCCAGTCGGAGAGCTTGAGCGTGGTAGTGCCTTCGAAACCGCGCCGGTAGCCACCCCAGGGATCGGGGCCGTGGCCCACATCGGAGACGTCGATGGTTACGGGCTTGGTGATTCCACGCAGGGTGAGTTCGCCGGTGAGCTTTGCCTTGCCATTGCCCAGGTCCTGCCAGCCGGTGCTGACGAACTGCGCCTCGGGATATTGCTTCACGTCGAAGAAGCGGGCACTGCGCAGGTGCTTGTCGCGCACGGCATGGTTGCTGTCGAGGCTGGCCACGTCGATGACCACCTTCACCCGGTTGCGCTCCGGGTGCTTGGCATCGTAACTGAAGTCGCCCTCGAAGCGATTGAAACGCCCCAGCAGCCAGCTGTAACCAAGATGCTTGATGCGGAACTCGATGAAGGCGTGGGCGCCCTTGGTATCGATCTCGTAGTCCACTGCCAGGACCGGCAGAGCGGTCAGCAGGAACAGCAGCACAAGGCTCATTCTGATCATCGGATATCTCCTTTCATTCCAAGCATGGCCGTGAGCGTGGTGTCCCGGTCCCTGAAATGGTGCTTCAGCGCCCCGGCGACATGGAGCCCGATGAGCCCCAGCAGCAGGTAGCCGAGCCAGGCGTGAACCGCGCCCGCCTTGTCCTCGAGCCGCTCGATCTCCAGGCGGGGAGCGGGCACTTCGAATAGGCCAAGGACAGAAACCGGCCTGCCATCGGCAGTGGAGACCAGGTAGCCACTGACTACCATGAGTATAGGCACCACGAGCAACATTGCCTGAACGAAACGCGCCAGGCCTTTCTCCCAGCGAGCCCCTGCCAATTCAGGACGGGCATTGAATCCACGCCAAAGGAGACGAAACAGCAGCAGCGGCGCCAGCAGCAGTCCCAGGTCGCGATGCAGCGCTGGCAGGGCCTGGTACAGGGGATGGTAGTAGTCGAGCCGCACCATCCACAGCCCCAGGCCGAGCATGAGCGCTATTCCCAGGGCCAGCAGCCAGTGGAGGATCAGGGTCACTCTTCCCCACCGACGTCGTGAATCCAGCCATTGCATGGCAGCCGGCTACAGCAGCACCCGGTCGATGGCGCCGGCTTCCTTCACCCGCTGCACGAAGGCCTCCTGCCAGTTCTCGCCGAGCATGCGGTTGGCCAGTTCCATGACGATGTAGTCGGTTTCGAGCCCGGTCTCCGCTTCGTACTTGAGCAGCCCCTGCTGGCAGGCGGGACATGAAGTGAGTATTCGCTTCGGTCCTGAACCAAGTTCCTTCATGCCCTTGTCCAGCTCCTCGCGCTTTCGGTAGCGCAACTGGGTGGCGATGTCCGGGCGCGTGGTGCCCAGGGTGCCCGACTCGCCGCAGCAGCGGTCCGAGAGCACCACCTCCTTGCCCAGGAGGCCGCTGGCCACCTTGAGCGGATCGTAGCGTTTCATGGGGCTGTGGCAGGGATCGTGGAAGAGGTAGCCGGTCTCCTGGCTGCCGTCCAGGGTGACGCCCTTCTCCAGCAGCCACTCGTGGATGTCGAGCAGCCGGCAGCCGGGGAAGATGCGCTGGAATTCGTACTGGAGGAGCTGGTCCATGCAGGTGCCACAGGAGACGATCACCGTCCTGATGTCGAGATAGTTGAGCGTGGTGGCCACGCGGTGGAAGAGCACCCGGTTCTCGGTGGTGATGGCGCGCCCCTTGCGGTACTGACCCGCGGCGGTCTGGGGATAGCCGCAGCACAGGTAGCCCGGCGGCAGCACGATCTCGGCGCCCTGCTCGTAGAGCATGGCAATGGTGGCCAAGCCGATGTCGGAGAAGAGCCGTTCGGACCCGCAGCCGGGAAAGTAGAAGACCGTCTCCGCCTCGATGCTGGGGATCTCGGGCTTGCGGATCACCGGCACCTGGGTCTTGTCCTCCAGCCCCCAGGCGGTGCGCCAGGTGAGCCTGGGCAGTTCCACCTCGATGGGACGGCGTACCAGTTCCACCACCTGGGTGGTGAGCTTCATGGGACCGGTGGTGGCCCTGGGCGGCTGCTGCGTCTGCTTCAGCAGGCCCAGAGCGCGGAACACCCTGTGACCGAGGGTGATCCCCTTTAAGCCCCAGTCCGCCAGCCCTTTGCGCAGCCAGCGCACCGCCCGCGGACTGGTGGCATTGAGAAAGGCCATGGCCGCCCAGCCGCCGGGACTGAAGCGCTTCTGTCCGCGCTCGGTGAGTATGCGCCGCATGCGCACCGTGACATCGCCGAAATCGATGTTCACCGGGCAGGGGGTTTCGCACTTGTGGCACACGGTACAGTGGTCGGCCACGTCGTTCATCTCGTCGAAATGGTGCAGGGAGAGACCCCGACGGGTCTGCTCCTCGTAGAGGAAAGCCTCGATGATGAGACCCGTGGCGAGGATCTTGTTGCGCGGCGAGTAGAGCAGGTTGGCGCGGGGAATGTGGGTCTGGCACACCGGCTTGCACTTGCCGCAGCGCAGGCAGTGGCGGATGTCGTCGTTGAGATCGCCCAGCTCGCTCTCCTCGAGAATGATCGCCTCCTGCTGCACCAGCCGCAGCGAGGGGGTATAGGCTCCTTCCAGGCCGGAACCGGGCATCAGCTTGCCGCGGTTGAAATGGCCCTCGGGATCGATGGCCTTCTTGTAGGCGACGAAGTCGGCCAGCTTTTCGGCTTCCAGGTACCGGATCTTGGTGAGCCCGATGCCGTGCTCGCCGGAGATGACGCCGTCCAGTGACTGGGCCAGCGCCATGATGCGGTCCACCAGCCGTTCCGCCTCCTGGAGCATCTCGTAGTCGTGCGAGTGGACCGGGATGTTGGTGTGCACGTTGCCGTCTCCGGCGTGCATGTGCAGGGCCACGAACAGGCGGCTGTCACGGATGCGCCTGTGGATGCGGTCCAGTTCGTCGCGCAGGGGCTGGAGTTCCTGGCCGGAGAAGATCTCCTTGATGCGCTGCTCCACTTCCTTTCGATAGCTCTGGCGCAGTTCCCGGCGCAGCATGAGATCGAGGAGGGTATCGCCCCCGGCTACCCGCTGGCGCTCCTCTTCCCCGAGCAGGTCGAGGTGCGCTTGCGCAGGCTCTTCGAGTGCCTCGAGGATACGCTGCCAGCGCTCGTGGGTGGCTTCCAGGATGGCCAGCGCCGCGGCCCGCTTGTCGGCGAGAATGCGGCGGCTCTCTTCCGAGGCCTCGAAATCGGCGCAGCGGCACAGCTCCTCGAGATCGCCCTGGAGAAAGACTTCCACCGCTTCCATGATGCGGAGCTTGTTGCGGATGGACTGCTCGATGTTGAGCGCCTCGATGCCGCGGCTGTACTCGCCCAGGCGCTCCAGCGGGATCACCACGTCCTCGTTGATCTTGAAGGCGTTGGTGTGGGCGGAGATGGCGGCGGTTCGGGCACGGTCGAGCCAGAACTGGCGGCGCGCCTCCGGACTTGCAGCGATGAAGCCTTCCCCGCCGCGCGCGGCCGCCAGGGCCACCACCTCGTCGGCAGCGTGGGCCACGGCGGCCTCGTCGTCGGAGACCAGGTCGAGGAGCAACACCATCTTGGGCCGCTCCCGCCGCGCCGCCTTGGTGGCGTAGTTCACCGCCCGGATGTAGCGTTCGTCCAGGTGTTCCAGCCCCACCATGAGCACCTTCTGCTGCGCCTGCACATAGTCGCGCAGCTCCACGATGGCGGGCACGGCGCGCCCCACGTCGGGATCGAAGAACTCGAGGCAGAGGGTGCGGCCGTGTTCCGGCATGCGATGGAGAATGAAGCGCGCCGAGGTGATGAGCCCGTCGCACCCCTCCTTCTGCACGCCAGGAAGACCGGCGAGGAACTTGTCGGTTACGTCCTTGCCCAGGCCGGTCTTGCGGAAACGGTGGCCGGGGATCTCGAGGATCTCCGGCTCACCCAGGGGCGTTTTACCGTCGGGATGGAAACGGTGGATGCGGAAGCGCACCCGTTCCTGGTCGTGTATCTTGCCCAGGTTGTGACCCAGCCGTTCTACCTCCAGCCAGTTGCCATCGGGGGTGACCATGCGCCAGGAGGCGAGATTGTCCAGGGTGGTGCCCCAGAGCACCGCCTTCTTGCCGCCGGCGTTCATGGCAATGTTACCGCCGATGGTGGAGGCATCCTGGGAAGTGGGATCCACGGCGAAGGCGAGACCGTGACGCTCGGCCAGCTCGGAGACGCGGCGGGTCACCACGCCGGCGCCCACCCGCACCGTGGGCACCTTTTGCGCAACTTCAGGCAATTCCACTTCTTCCACATCCGAGATGAAATCGAGCTTCTCGGTATTGATCACCGCGCAGTGGGCATCCAGGGGCACGGCGGAACCCGTGTAGCCGGTGCCGCCACCACGGGGAATCAGCGTCAGGCCCGCTTCGATGCAGGCGCGCACGATGGGCGCCACCTCCTCTTCGCGGTCGGGAGAGATCACCACGAAGGGGAGTTCCACCCGCCAGTCGGTGGCGTCGGTGGCGTGGGAGACGCGGGCCAGGCCGGAGAAGTCCACGTTGTCCTCCCGGGTGAGGCCCTGGAGCGAACGGCGTACCCGGTTGCGCAGGTGCAGATCGGCGGCGAAGCCGTTAGCGAAACGGTCCACGGCGTCCCGCGCCGCTTCCAGCAGCTGCTCCGCCTTGCGGTTGTCGTTGAGGCGCGCCTCGAACTGGTCCAGGCGGTGGTTGAGGGCGTGGATGAGCGCGTTGCGCCGGTCGGTGTTGTGCTGCAGGTCGTCCTGCAGGTAGGGGTTGCGCGCCACCACCCACATGTCGCCCAGCACCTCGAAGAGCATGCGCGCCGAGCGCCCAGTGCGGCGACTTCCGCGCAGCTCCTCGATGAGCCGCCAGTTCTCTTCGCCGAGAAACCGGATGATGATTTCGCGGTCCGAAAAGGAGGTGTAGTTGTAGGGGATTTCGCGGATGCGCTGGCTCATGGCCATGTTCAGCTGCGGCAAAAGATCATTATACCCACTGGCCGCCACTCAGGATGTACAATCGAAGACCGAGAAAACAACAAAAGGAGTGACTTGCATGATGAAGAATCGACTGGTTTTGATGGGTGTCTCTGCCACCCTTCTCCTGGGCAGCGCCACCGCATACGCCGAGGATTCCGTGGAGCAGGCGATCAATTACCGCAGCGCCCTGATGGAGGTGATGGTCTGGAACATGAAGCAGATGGGCGCCATGCTCAAGGGCAAGAAACCCTTCGAACAGGCCACCTTTGCCCGCCGCGCACGCGATCTGAATGCCACTTCCCACCTCGATATCCTTGCGGGTTTTCCCGAGGACTCGGTGGACGACGACTCCGATGCTAGAGACGAGATCTGGCTCGACTGGGAGAACTTCACCACCAAGCTGGACAACATGCGCAACAAGAGCGAAGCCCTGGCCAGGGCCGCCGCCAGCGGCGAAACAGAAGCGGTCAGGTCCAGCTTCTCGGAACTGGGCAAGGCCTGCAAGAGCTGCCACAAGGCCTTTCGCAAGTAGGCATGCCCGTGCTTCCGCGGCTTTTCACCACACTGGTGTTGCTGGCATGGCTGGCACAGGCCACAGCCGACTACCCGCTTGAAATCATTCCCCTGGAGCACCAGACCGTGGAGCAGATGCTGCCCCTGCTCCAACCCTTCGTGGAGCCGGGCGGCGCAGTCACCGGCATGAACGGCCAGCTGATCATCCGCACCTCACCGGAGAACCTGCGCCAGCTGCGAGCCATCATCCGCAAGTTCGACCGTGCACCCCGCCAGCTGCGTATCGCCGTGCGGCAGGGAGGCGCCACCCGCCTGCAGCGCCGATCGATGGGTGCCGAGGGAACCGTTGAAGGGGAACGGGGCTCGGTCACCATCGGTCGTCCCGGCAAAGGGATAGATATCTACATGGACGACCGCAACCGGAGCTACTCCACAAATGCCGAGCGCTACATCCGCGCCACCGAGGGAATGCCTGCCTTCATACAATCCGGCCTCTCGGTGCCGCTGATCACCGGTGGGATCGATCCCTGGGGCCGTCCCTGGGTCCAGCAGCAGTACCATGACGCGACCAGTGGCTTCTACGTCACTCCCTGGATCAGCGGCGACCGGGTAACCCTGGAGATCAGTCCCTTCAGTTCCCGCCCAAAGGGAAACGGAAGGAGTTTCCGGGTGCAGGATATCGAGACGCGCATTACCGGCCGCCTCGGCGAGTGGATCCCCATTGGCGGCACCGAACTGCGCCGCAGCGGCGAGGAACGGGGTATTACCAGCTACGGCACCGGCAGCGCACGGAGCCAGCAACCGGTGGAAGTGAAGGTGGAGCTGGCGCACTGACAGGACGAAGTCATCTAATGACGTAAGCTATTGAAAAGCGGGGCGGGTACCTGATCGGAAAACTTCGGAGGCAGGGCACTGGAAATGTTCCCGACATTTCCAGCATTTCCTCCATCCCTGGAGGTCATGCCGACGCAGAGCCTACAGGGATGTATTCACGGCGGTTTTCCGAGCAGGTACCCGCCCTGCACCAAGTTAGATGACACAGCCTTGGGCGCCCTGAGCTTCGTACAACAGGGCCGGGATCTCCACGGACATCAGCTCCTTTGTATGTAAGTATTCACTATCGATATTATCGGCCTGGTTGTCGGTGACGGGCATCAGTAGATCATTGTCCTTTTTTACCCAGGCGACTCAACAGGCCTCGCGAGCCTTGCGAGATTCCAGACACCCATCATCGTTGAATCTCGCCAAGCTCGCTGAGCGCGCCAAGGATTCCTTTGCCAGCCTCGACCCATTGCCGAGACATGGCCCCTGATCAGCTTGATTGTTCAGGGTAGTCCTCCCTCGGTCATCAACGGCCGCATGGCATGCAGCAGGTTGGCGAACAGCTGGGGATTTTCCCGCTCCTCCCGCGCCAGCAGCTGCTTCATGTGCTCCCGCTGCGTGGGAGCCGAAAAGCAGGCCGGACAGGAGTCGGGCACTACCGGCAGATCGGCGCTGGCGGCAAAGGCAGCAGTCTGCCGCTCTCTGGCATAGACCAGCGGCCGGATCACGCGAATGTCACCGGCATCGATGCGATAATGAGCCTTCATGGTGCGCAATTGTCCACCATGGAAGGCCGACATGAGAAAACTCTCGGCCAGGTCATCCAGATGCTGTGCCAGCGCCAGCACGTTGTAACCATGCTCCCGGCAGACGCGGTACATGATCCCCCGCTTCATGCGCGCGCAGTAGGCGCAGAAGGAGTCGCCGCTCATCTTCTCCCTGGCATCCTCCATGATGGGCTGGGCCTCGTAGTGCCATCTCAGGCCCAGCTTTCCGTAGTAATCTGTGAGGGAGGAGGGATCGAACCCATCCACCTCAGGATCCACGGTGAGAACGGACAGCTCGAACTTCACCGGCGCGTAGGTGCGCAGATGAGCGAGTACCTGGAGCAGTGTAAGTGAGTCCTTACCCCCGGATACACCCAGCAGGATCCGGTCGCCATGCCGGATCATGTCGAAATCGGCAATGGCCCTTCCGACCTTCCGCAGCAGTGATTTGGGGGGCTTGCTGTAATGCTGTCTGTTCATCTTCAGGCACGCTCGACAGGGTATTTCCCGGTGGATTTATCGTTCTGACGGAGCCATTTTAACGCCCCGCAAATTTTGCGTTCATGTCTGTGGATAACTGCTTTCCAGGAGAGTAAACTTAAAACCCTCCGTCTCCTGCACAAACCACAAGACAACACTTGCAGAGACCTGTAATTTTTTGGTTTTTTCTTTGTATTACAGAAGGTTGCCTCTTATGACACGGAGGCTTCCTGCATCGGGTAATCGCACTGCATGGAACACTGGAAATACTGTCTGAGCCGCCTGGAAAACGAACTCTCCCCACAGCAGTTCAACACCTGGATTCGTCCACTGCAGAGCCCTGAAGAGCAGCCTCCGGGCAAGCTCCAACTCTACGCGCCCAATGCCTTCGTTCTCGACTGGGTACGCAAGCATTACCTCTCCACCATCGAGTCCTGCCTGGCGGAATACGACAGGGAAGATCCGCCCCAAGTCGTGCTGGAAATCGGCTCGCTGAAGGGTGATAAGCCGCGCCAGTCTGCTGCACCCAATGCCTCTCCTGGAAACCAAAAACAGCGTGTTGACAAGCCGAATGGTGAAAGTGAAGACTTACTCATAAACATCAACCGCAATTTCACCTTCGAAAACTACGTCGAGGGAAAATCCAACCAGCTGGCACGCGCGGCCGGCATGCAGATCGGCGAGGCCCCGGGCAAGGCCTACAATCCCCTCTTCATCTATGGTGGGACCGGCTTGGGAAAGACCCACCTGCTGCACGCCATTGGCAACCTCATCGCCGAGCACAAACCACACTACACGGTGCTCTACCTTCATTCGGAAGGCTTCGTCTCGGAAATGGTGAAGGCACTGCAGCACAACCGCATCGACGCCTTCAAGCAGCGCATGCGCTCGGTGAATGCCCTGCTCATCGACGACGTTCAGTTCTTTGCCGGCAAGGAGCGCTCCCAGGAGGAGTTCTTCCACACCTTCAACGCGCTCTTCGAGTCCCAGCAGCAGATCATTCTCACCAGCGACCGTTTCCCCAGGGAGGTGGATGGACTCGAAGACCGGCTCAAGTCTCGTTTTGGCTGGGGACTTACGGTAGCCATCGAACCGCCGGACCTGGAAACACGGGTGGCCATACTCATGAACAAGGCACAGAAGCTCTTTGGCGTGGAACTGCCCAGCGAGGTGGCCTTCTTCATTGGCCAGCGTGTCCGCTCCAACATCCGTGAGCTCGAAGGTGCGCTTCGACGCGTAGTGGCCAACGCCCAGTTCACGGGCCGGCCCATCACGCTCGATTTCGCCAAGGACGCCCTGAGGGACATGATCGCTGCGCAGGACAAGCAGATCACCATCGAGAACATCCAGAAGGTGGTTGCCGAATACTACAAGATCCGCAGCTCCGACATGCTTTCACGCAACCGCAGCCGCACCGTAGCGCGCCCTCGGCAGATCGCCATGACCCTGGCCAAGGAACTGACCAACCACAGTCTTCCCGAAATCGGCAAGGCTTTCGGTGGCAAGGATCATACGACGGTGCTCTATGCCACGCGCAAGATCCAGGAGCTGAAGGACTCCGACAGCCGTATCGACGAAGACTACAAAAACCTGTTGAGAACCCTGAGTCATTGACTGTGGATAACCTGTGGCCAGAATCGGGCAGCGGTGATCACCCGGGTTATCCACAAAGCACGAACAGCCTTTACCTATGCTCTACAGCAAGGCTACAGACAACGGAAATTTCCCAACTCCATGAATTGACGGGGAATTCAGATTCTTATCCAGAGATCTACGCTTCTCTTCTAACAATAATAGGATTTTAAGAGATATCTTTATTCTATGATTAGAGATCCCAATCCATGAAGATAACCACTACGAAGGATCAACTTCTACCGGCCCTGCTGCAGGCAGGCAGCATCGTGGAAAGACGCCAGACCCTTCCCATCCTGGCCAATATTCTCGTGAAGGTGAACAGGGGGATCATGACCCTGGTCTCCACCGACCTGGAGCTCGAGGTGAAGACCCGAGTCGAAGTGCATTCCGAAGAGGACATGGATTTCACCGTACCCGCATGCAAGATCACGGATATCTGCAAGGCGCTCAATGACGGATCGAACATTACGCTCGACGTTTCCGGCGACAAGGTGGTGTTACGCTCCGGTCGTGGTCGCTACACGCTCAGCACCTTGCCTGCTGCCGACTACCCCGACATGGAAATATCGGTAGCTACCCAGCAGTTTTCCATTTCCCAGGGGAAACTGAAGCAGCTTCTCGAAAAGACCGCTTTTGCCATGGCGCAGCAGGATGTTCGCTACTATCTCAACGGTATGCTTTTCGAAGGCAGGCCGGGCATGCTTCGAACCGTTGCTACCGACGGGCATCGCCTGGCACTCTGCGAGACAGATCTCGAAGGGACGAGCGAACTGGACCTGCAGGCCATGGTGCCGAGAAAAGCAGTGATCGAGTTGAACCGACTGCTCGATTCAGGAAAGGATGCACCTCCTGTGGAGCTTCAATTCAGTTCCAGCTTCATGAAGGTGGAATTTCCAAACGGCAGTTTTGCCACCAAGCTGATCGACGGCCGCTACCCGGACTACGCCAAGGTGATACCAACGGCAAATACCCAGGATCTGTTGGCGGACCGTGACCAGCTCAAGCAGGCACTGACACGTACTGCCATTCTGTCGAACGAGAAGTTTCGCGGAGTGCGCTTCAAGACACAGCCGGGGCTGCTCAATCTCATGGCCCACAACCCAGAGCATGAGGAGGCCGAAGAGGAACTGGAAGTCGATTTCAACGGTGAAGAAATGACCATAGGGTTCAACGTCAGTTATCTTCTGGACGTATTGGGTGTGCTCGAGGAAGAAAGAGTCAGAATGGGATTGATCGATCCATCCTCGAGTTGCGTCATCACCTCGGAGAACTCCGACAACGCCCGGTATGTCGTGATGCCCATGCGCATATGAGAAAATGTTTTTCAGAAACATCATTTATCGCAAAGGGACGTGAAAGCGTCCCTTTTTTGTCGTGCGCATAGAACAGCTCCAAATCAGCAATCTTCGCATCATCGAGGCCATGTGCCTGGAACCCGGGCCAGGCATAAACCTGGTGACCGGGAGTAACGGAGCCGGTAAGACCACCATCCTGGAGGCTATCCACCTGCTGGGCAATGGAAGGAGCTTTCGGCACCCGGAGGCAGGTCCGCTGCTGCGTGAAGGGGCCGACTCCGCGCTCGTTACCGGAAAAATGGTGGAGGATGGCGGGAGAAGTGTGAAGCTCGGCGTGCAGCGGAAGCACAAGGAGTTCATCGCCAGAAAGAATGGAGAGGCTGTCCATCGCCGCTCGGAGTTGTTGCGCCAATTACCTCTGCAACTGCTGCTTCCTGTATCGCATGAGATCGTGGAAAAGGGACCGGAAATGCGCAGGCGCTTCATCGACCAGGGGTTGTTCCACGTGGAACAATCCTATCACCGGCTGGTGGTAGAGTATGCGAGGCCACTTAAGCAACGCAATGCAGCGCTCAGGATGGGGGATTTGAACCTGGTTCGTTCCTTCAATCCTCTCTTGGCATCCACTGGCGAGCAATTGAACAACTTTCGGACTTCCTTTGTGGAAACACTGGAAAAAGAACTCGCGGAGCGGCTGGTAAGGCTGGAATCCCAGGAGAAGGTCTCTCTTGAATTCCGGCAGGGATGGGCTCAAGGGGAATCACTCCTTGAAATCCTGGGGCGGAACGAATCCTCGGACATGAAGCACGGATTCACTGCTGCTGGCCCCCATCGTGCCGATATTCGATTCAGGGTGAATGGAAAGGCCGCAGCCAGCAAGGTTCTGTCAAGAGGCCAGCAGAAACTACTGGTCTATGGACTCGTGCTGGGATATCTGGAAATGGTACACAAGGCAGGACAGGAAGCGCCGGTCCTGCTTATCGATGATCTCGACGCGGAATTCGACGCAAGGAGAATCGGTGCCGTTCTGGATCAACTGGAAGATGCCGCGCTGCAGATTTTCATAACCACGCTGAAAGGTAATGATTTGAAAAGGGAGGGTTATGGTGTGTTCCACGTGGAACAAGGTCGGCTTTCTGTGAAATAGACTTGCCGAAATCGCTGATGAAGCCTGCTTCTGGTATAATAAGTGCTGTTATTTACAGGTTTTTTTAGCTATGGCTGACAAGAAAGAATACGACTCCTCTTCCATCAAGGTGCTCAAGGGGCTGGATGCGGTACGCAAGCGGCCTGGTATGTACATCGGGGATACCGACGACGGAACCGGGTTGCACCACATGGTCTTCGAGGTGGTGGACAATGCGATCGATGAGGCCCTTGCCGGTTACTGTACCCACATCGACGTGGTGATCCACAGCGACAATTCCGTCAGCGTCTCTGATGACGGCCGGGGCATCCCGGTGGACATGCACGAAGAAGAAGGCAAGTCGGCTGCCGAGGTCATCATGACCATTCTTCACGCAGGCGGAAAATTCGACGACAATTCCTACAAGGTCTCCGGTGGTCTGCACGGGGTTGGCGTATCCGTAGTCAACGCACTTTCCGAGGAACTGGAGCTCACCATCAAGCGGGACGGCAGGGTCTGGTATCAGAAATACCACATGGGGGAGCCTGAAGCGCCTCTTGCCGCAGTAGGCGAGACCAGCGAAACGGGCACCACGATCCGGTTCAAACCCAGCAGCGAAGTGTTTGGTGATACCGAATTCCACTACGATATACTGGCTAAGCGTTTACGGGAACTCTCCTTCCTGAATTCTGGTGTGCATATCCACCTGAAGGACGAGCGGGTCGGAAAAGAGGATGTCTTCCAATACGAAGGAGGTATTCGTGCCTTCGTCGAGCACCTGAACAGAAAGAAGACGCCCCTGCATGAAAAGGTCTTTCATTTTACTGCCGAGCGCGACGGCGTGGTCGTGGAAGTGGCCATGCAGTGGAATGAATCCTACCAGGAGAACATCTTCTGCTTCACCAACAACATCCCGCAGAAAGATGGGGGCACTCACTTGGCGGGTTTGCGCAGCGCCCTGACTCGCACCCTGAACCAGTACATCGAGGAAGCCGGACTGGCAAAGAAACAGAAGGTGCATCCAACCGGGGACGATGCCCGGGAAGGCCTTACCGCTGTGCTGTCGGTTAAAGTGCCTGATCCAAAGTTCTCCTCCCAGACAAAGGACAAGCTGGTTTCTTCCGAAGTGAAGGGTATCGTCGAAGGGTTGGTATCGGAGAAGCTAAGGGAATTCCTCATGGAGAATCCTTCGGAAGCCAAAGCCATCGCCGGCAAGATGGTGGATGCAGCGCGGGCCAGGGAAGCGGCCAGGAAGGCGCGCGAGATGACGCGGCGCAAAGGGGTTCTCGATGTGGCCGGGCTTCCGGGAAAACTGGCCGACTGCCAGGAGAAAGATCCCGCAAAGTCGGAACTCTACCTGGTGGAGGGTGATTCCGCAGGTGGCTCTGCCAAGCAGGGGCGAAATCGTGCCAACCAAGCGATTCTTCCGCTCAAGGGAAAGATACTGAACGTGGAGAAGGCACGCTTCGACAAGATGCTCTCTTCAGCGGAGGTGGGCACGCTGATAACGGCCCTCGGGTGCGGCATCGGCAGGGAGGAGTTCGATCCCGACAAGCTGCGTTACCACAGGATCATCATCATGACCGATGCCGACGTGGATGGCGCCCACATCCGCACCCTGCTGCTCACCTTCTTCTACCGCCAGATGCCGGAACTCATCGAGCGGGGACATATCTACATCGCCCAGCCGCCTCTCTACAAGGTGAAGAAGGGTAAGCAGGAAACCTATATCAAGGACGATCTGGAATTGAATCAGTACCTCCTGCACATGGCCTTGGAGGGTGCCGAACTGCACGTCAACCCGCAAGCGCCGGCCATGTCGCCTTCAGCGCTCGAGTCACTGGCACAGGAATTCATAGCCAGCAGGAGCATAATCAAGCGTCTTTCCAAGCGATACGATGGCCTGCTGCTGGAAAAGCTGATCTACATGCCTGCGGTGACCCAGGAACTGCTCGCCGATGAAAAGGCTCTTGCGGAATGGTTGATGGAGTTGCAGCAGCGACTCAATGCAGACCAGAAGCTTTCCCATGGGTATCGGCTGGAGTATCGGTCGGAAGAAGGCCGTCCGGATGCCATCCTTATCGTCCATTCGACCCATGGAATCGAAAACCGCAGAGAGTTGCCGCTGGAGTTCTTCAACAGCGGGGATTACCAGAAGCTGAAATCACTCGGGGAGAAACTCGACGGCCTCATCGAGGAGGGCGCATTCATCAAGCGGGGTGAAAAGGAACAGCCCGTCCACAGCTTCGGTGAAGCGCTGGACTGGCTCATGGCAGAAGGACGACGTGGTCAGCATGTACAGCGTTACAAAGGGCTTGGGGAGATGAACCCTGAACAGCTGTGGGAAACTACCATGGACCCCGAATCGAGGCGTCTCCTTCAAGTGAAGATCGAGGACGCAGTGGGAGCAGACGAGGTTTTCACTACCCTCATGGGTGACGAAGTGGAGCCAAGAAGGGAGTTTATCGAAACAAACGCCCTTGAAGTGGAAAACTTGGACATCTGATCTAGTTATCCACAGGTTACCTCGCCCTGTGGATAAAGTGTGAATTATTGGGGGATTAAGCTCTTCCGCAGATATTGGTGAACTCTATTCAAAGGGCGTCTGGGGCAGCTTGGCCACTTGCCCTTCTATCCAGCTCTCCACTTCGCGGGTGATCTCCGAAGCCTTCTTGCCCCTGGTTTCGATGGGCTTCCCTACGACAACATTGATGGTGCCCGGGTGTTTCTTCAGGCCACGTCGTTTCCAGAAGACGCCGGTATTGTGGGCGATGGGGACCACGGGGTAGCCGGATTTCTCGGCTAGAATGGAACCCCCGATCCCGTACTTGTGGTGCTCACCAGGGGCTGTTCGTGTCCCTTCCGGGAAGATTACGATCACCCTGCCTTGCTCCAGGAGCGGAATTCCCTGTTCCACGATCTGCTTGATCGCCTTGCGACCGGCCTTGCGGTCGATGGCGATGGTGGGAACACTGGCCAGTGCCCAACCGAAAATGGGAACCCACATCAGTTCCCTTTTCAATACCCAGGATTGCTCCGGCTTGAGTATCTTCTTAAGGGCCAGGGTCTCCCATGTGGACTGATGCTTGCTCATGACGATGGCAGCATCCCTGGGCAGGTTTTCCGCACCCTCGATCCTGTAGTCGAGGCCACAGATCCATTTCATCAGCTTCAGGTTGGTGGCGCCCCAGGCAGCTCCCATTCGGTCACGGACGGAGAGTGGGAAGAGCCGCCCGACGGTGGACATGGCAAGGCCGAAAACCACGATCGTGAGCGACATGGCGATGAAATAGAGCGCAGATCGAAGTGTTATGAGCATGGGTTAATCGAGCAGGGCGGCGGCTACCTGTTCCAGGTCTTCGTAAACGGGAATGTTCCCCAGTTCCTGCAGCTGTTCTTCCGTCTTTCTGCCTTTGCCGGTACGTACCAGTATGGGCTGGGCGCCCACTGCAATGGCTGCCTGGAGATCTCGCAGGCTGTCACCCACGATGGGCAAGCCGGCAAGTTCCGTTTTCCAGCGGGCCGCGATCTGGTGGTAGAGACCGGGAGCAGGCTTGCGGCAACCGCACTCTTCGCCGGGTCCATGTGGACACCAGGCGATCAGGTCGATGTGCGCGCCCAGACGGGCCAGCTCATGGTGCAGTTTCCGGTGCATGGCGTTCAGGTCCCCCTCCGTGAAGAGGCCCCGGGCGATGCCGGACTGGTTGGTGGCTACGGCCACGGAGTAGCCGGCGTGTTCCAGGCGTGCGATGGCCTCCAGGCTGCCTGGAATGGGGATCCACTCCTCGGCGGACTTGATGTAGTCGTCGGAGTCCTCGTTGATGACACCGTCGCGGTCGAGAATGATGTAACCCGACTCCATCACTCCATGTCCCGGAACTCGGAAACCCGGATGCGGCCGTTCACCATGCGCGAATCGCGTTTCATGAGTTTTTCCATCTTTTCCCAGAAAGCCTGGTTGAGATCGAAACCGGCGGCGATGCCGGTTCCCATGAGCAGGATGAGCAGATCCGCCACTTCCTCTGCAAGTAAGTGCTTACTCTTACCCTTGGTCACGCAGGAAGAGATCTCTCCCAGTTCCTCGGCCATGAGGGCCACACGGTAGGTGAGTTCCTCGCCGCCCGTGTTCTTGAAATCGTGCTTGTCATGGAAGGCCTGCACGGTGGCCATCATTTCCTGCCAGGAATCGCGGTTTTCACTCATGATCGTTGTCCGGAATCGGATTTTCTACTGCTGCAGCCGCGAGATGTCCGCCACCTTGCGGAACAGAGCATGGAGCTGGTTGAGCAGTGCCAGGCGGTTGCGGCGCAGGCGGGCATCTTCGTCCATCACCATCACCTCGTCGAAGAAGCGGTCGATGGGTTCGCGAAGCCCAGCCAGTTCCTTGAGGGTGGCGCTGTAGTCGCCCGCCTCCAGCAGCGGCGCGACCCTTGCCTCCTTTTCCTGCAGGGCCTGAAAGAGTGCCTGCTCCTCGGCTTCCTCCAGCAGGGCGGGATCCACCGTATCGGGCACCTGCTCACCGGCCTTGCGCAGGATGTTGCGAATGCGCTTGTTGGCGGCAGCCAGGGCCTCGGTCTCGGGGAGCTCCAGGAAATGGCGCACCGCCTCTACCCGGGCGAGGAAATCGGGCAGCGTGCGGGGATTCACGTGAACCACCGCTTCGAAGAGCTGTGGCGTCACGCCCTGGTCGGAGAGCAGTCCACGAAGGCGCTCCATGAGGAAGCTGTGCACGGCTTCGACGGTCTCTGCCTCGCTCAGGCGTTCGGCAAGCTGCATTCGGGCCTGGTCCAGCAGATCCAGTAGATCGATAGGAAGTGAGTGCTCACTCAGGATGCGCAGCAGACCCAGCGCGGCGCGGCGCAGGGCAAAGGGATCCTTGTCGCCGGTGGGTTTCATGCCGATGCCGAAGATGCCCACGAGGGTGTCGGCCTTCTCCGCCAGGGAGATGGCGATTCCGGTAGGTGTCTCGGGAAGCCGGTCGCCGGAGAAGCGGGGCAGGTAGTACTCCTCCATGGCCATGGCGAGCTCTTCGGGTTCGCCATCACGCAGCGCCTGGTAGCGGCCCATGATGCCCTGCATGTCGGCGAACTCCCCCACCATGTGGGTCATGAGATCGCAGCGGCTGAGCATGCCGGCGCGGTGGGCCAGTTCCGTGTCGGCGCCCATTTGTTCGGCGATCCAGCGTGCCAGCGTGGCCACCCTCACCGACTTGTCGTACATGCTGCCCAGCTTCTGCTGGAACACCACCGACTTGAGGGACTCCAGGTGATCCTCCAGTCTCTGCTTGCCGTCCTGTTCCCAGAAGAACATGGCGTCGGCCAGGCGTGGCCGGATCACTCGCTCGTTGCCTTCGGCGATCACCTCGGGCCTGGGGCTGTCGATGTTGGCGATGGTGATGAAGTGGTTCATCAGCCGGTCCTCGGCATCCAGCAGCGGGAAGTATTTCTGGTTCTTCTTCATGGTGAGGATGAGCGCTTCCTGGGGAACGGCCAGGAACTTCTCCTCGAAGCTGCCGGTGATGGCCACCGGCCACTCGTTGAGCGCGGTCACCTCGTCCAGCAGGGCCGGGTCGATCCCGGCACGGCCGCCCAGTGCCTCGGCGGCTTTCTCCACCTGCTCCCGGATCTTCTCGCGGCGGGATTCGAAGTGAGCGATCACTTTCCCTTTTTCCTCCAGAAGATCAGCATAGTTAACGATCTCATCCACGGGTATGGGAGACGGGTGATGGAACCTGTGGCCGCGAGTGGTATCGCCGGCCGCAGCGTCCAGCAGGGTGCAGGGAACCACTTCCTCACCATGCCTGAAGAGCAGCCAGTGCACCGGGCGCACGAACTGGGCATCCGAGTCGCCCCAGCGCATGCGCTTGGGAATGGGCAGGCGGGCGAGCGCCTGCTCGGCGATGGCCGGCAGCAGCTCGGCGGCAGGCTGGCCCTTCTCTTCCAACTCGAACACCAGCCACTCGCCCTTGTCCGTTTTCAGGCGGCCCAGTTGGTCCACCGTGGTGCCGCAGCTGCGGGCGAAGCCCTCGGCCGCCTTGGTGGGCCTGCCTTCGGCGTCGAAGGCTGCCTGTACTGCCGGGCCGCGCTTCTGCAGCTTGCGGTCGGGCTGTGAAAGTGAGCAGTCACTTATGAGCAAAGCCAACCGGCGCGGTGTGGAGTAGGGCGTAATGGGACCATGTTCCAGGGCGGCGGCTTGCAGTCCCTTTTCGAATTCTGCCTGCAGTGCCAGGGAGAGTTTCTGCAGGGCGGTGGGGGGCAGCTCCTCGGTGCCCAGCTCGAACAGCAGATCGGCCTTGTCGCTCATGCCGCTTCCTCCTTTTCACGCAGCATAGGAAAGCCCAGTTTCTCGCGGGCATCGTAGTAGGCCTGGGCCACCGCCCGTGCCAGTGCACGCACCCGCAGGATGTAGCGCTGGCGTTCGGTGACCGAAATGGCATGCCGGGCATCAAGCAGGTTGAAGGCGTGGGAGGCCTCCAGGACCCGCTCGTAGGCGGGTAGCGGCAGGCCGGCTTCGATGAGGCGGTTGGAGTCGGTCTCGCACTGGTCGAAGAGGCGGAAGAGAAAATCCACGTCGGCGTGCTCGAAATTGTAGGCCGACTGTTCCACCTCGTTCTGGTGGAACACGTCGCCATAGGTCACCACGCCCTGGGAACCGCGGGTCCAGACCAGGTCGAAGACGCTCTCCACGCCCTGGATGTACATGGCGATGCGCTCCAGCCCGTAGGTGATCTCTCCGGTGACGGGCCGGCATTCCAGCCCGCCCACCTGCTGGAAGTAGGTGAACTGGGTCACCTCCATGCCGTTGAGCCACACCTCCCAGCCCAAGCCCCAGGCACCCAGCGTGGGCGATTCCCAGTTGTCCTCAACGAAGCGCACGTCGTGCACGTGCAGGTCGATGCCGAGCATCTCCAGCGAACCGAGATAGAGATCCTGGATGTTCTTCGGCGACGGCTTGAGCACCACCTGGAACTGGTAATAGTGCTGCAACCGGTTGGGATTCTCGCCGTAGCGGCCGTCGGTGGGCCGCCGCGAGGGTTGCACGTAGGCGGCATTCCAGGGCTCGGGACCGATGGCGCGCAGGAAAGTGGCGGTGTGGAAGGTTCCGGCGCCCATCTCCATGTCGTGGGGCTGGAGAATCACGCAGCCCTGGTCGGCCCAGTACTGCTGCAGGGCCAGGATCAGCCCCTGGAAAGTGGAAAGGTCCGCCGATGTGCTCATTGCAGGATCACCATGCCTATTGCAGAAGGGTTCAGACAAGCCGCTTATTATACCCCTTAGAGACGGTCCAGGTTTTGCAGGTAGACCTCCGAGGGAATGATGGCCACGTAATCTCCACGATACCGGTGCACCAGCAGGCTCGCGGCGGGTATCCGTTCCTTTTGCCGGGAAGAGAAGTAGTAGAGGATGTAGCCGTCCGGGTGCTGGCGGGCCCAGGTTTCGAGATTCTTGCGGCGCAATACTTTCAGCGGCTGTTTCAATCTGGCCAGGAAATGGTATTCACCGGCATATTTGCTCTCGTGGACGATGGGGGCGCCCTGTGTCTGGAGTTCCTTCAGTGCCTCTGCCACCGGGGTAAGGTCATAGGAGTGGTTGAGCGGCCCCTTGAGAACCAGGTGAAGCGCGATGACCACGAGCACGCTGACCAGGGTGAGTATCCTCACGGCATGGAATAGTCGCTCGGTGCGGATCACCAGCAGCGCCATACCGGCCAGCAGGGGCAACGCCCCCCATGCAGGTTCAATCCCCTCTGCCCAGTCGGGACGATCTTGCCACCAGATCAGTGACAGCACACCCAGGGAGAGCAGCACCAGCACGGTGCCGGGCAGACGAAAGGTGAATTCCCGGCGGGAGATGTGCTCGATGCCTCTCGCCCCTAGCAGCGCGACGGCCGGGAACAGGGGCAACAGGTAGTGCACCTGCTTGCCGCTGATGAGCATGAGAAAGAGGAATCCGGGAATCAGCCAAGCCAGGCAGAAACGCAGGGCCGCTACCCCTTTTTCTCCGGTCAGGCTCGCAAGGCCACGCCATACCGGCGGCCACCAGGCCCAGGGATAGAAGATCAGCGGCAACAGCGGCAGGTACCACCAGAAGGCGCGCTTATGGGCGAAGGAATCCACCACGCGGTTGGCGGTCTGACCCCAGAAGATGGCATTGGCATAGGCCTCGCCTCCGCGAAGGGCCGCGGGTATCGCCCAGGCCAGCGCGATCACCGCGCCGAGAACGAAGGCTCCCAGCAGGTGCAGGTACCAGCGGGCTTTTTGATTACTCGCCTCGCTGGACCACCAGGGAGCCAGCAGCGCCGCGGGCAGGGTGTGGAGCAGGATCACGGGTCCCTTGGCCAGTATCCCCAGGCCGATGGCGATGCCGAGCCAGAGCCAGCCGATGCGTTGGCCCTTGCCAGCCTGCCAGACCCCGTAGAGTCCCAGCAGGGTGAAGAAGGTGACCAGCATGTCGAACATGGCGGCTGTGGTGTAGCCGGTCCAGAAGACACTGCCGAAGAGCAGCCAGCTGGCGAGCATCGCTACACGCGGGCGCTCCGGCCATAGGCGACGCGCTAGCAGGAAGGTGAGGGCCAGGCTGCCCAGTCCGAACAGCGGGGCCACCAGCCGGGGCCACCAGTCGTTGACGCCGAACAGCCACCAGCCCAGATCGTAGAGCCAGAACAGCAGCGGTGGCTTGTGGGCGTAGGTGGCACCGTTGAGGTGGGGTACCAGGAAATCGCCCCGCAGCCACATCTCCCAGGCCACGGTGACGTAGCGGGTCTCGTCGATGGGTACGAAGGTGCGGGTGAGCAGGGATACGGCCATGAGCAGGGCCCACAGCACCACCAGTTGCCAGAGACTGCTGCGACCGTAGGCGGAATTCACGGCGCTGGTTCCGGGGCAGGCTCCTTTTCCAGTACCTCGTCCAGCTCGCGCCTCTGCCGGTGGTGGCGGTAGAGGTAGAGGCCGAGGATGCCGGAGAGCAGGAACAGGATCACCGACAGGGCGAGCCGCAGGCCGCTGTCCACATCCAGTCCGCTTCCAGCCAGGGTGAACACCAGCGTCTGCGGCAGGTAGCCGATGCTGGATCCCAGCAGGAACCAGCCCAGCGGTGCACGCGCAAGACCGGCGAGCAGGTTGGTGACCACGTTGCTTCCCACCGGCAGCAGGCGAATGAGCAGGGTGAGGGAGAAGGGGTGGTCCTGCAACAGGTCGTGGAAATGGCGGGCGCGGCCGGCGAGGCGCGGTGCCAGCAGCCGGTGCCCGAACCAGTGGGCGTAGAGGTAACAGAGCAGGGCGCCGAAGAGCGTGGCCAGCAGCGCCAGCAGCGTGCCCTGGAGCAGCCCGAAGGCGTAGCCGCCGAGAAAGGCGACCAGCTGCCGGGGCAGGCCCACGGCGGTGAAGAGGGTGCCGACGCCGAGGAACAGCAGTTCGCCCCGCACACCGCGCCCGGCCACTACGCTGTCGATCCAGGCCTGGTCCATGAGGTGACTGCCACCCAGTTCGTGCAGCAGCAGGCCGATGCCCACTAGGGAGAGCAGGAACAGCAGCCCCTTGAAGAGCGAGCGGTAACGCGACAAGTCCATCAGCGGGAGGCGTCCGGCAGCCGCCTGAGTCGTGGTCGGGTGGTACGGCGCAGCAGCCAGATGACGCCGAAGAGATCGACGATACCCACCCAGAGCCGGTTGTGGATGCCGTATTTCGACTTGCCCCTCACCCGTGGCCGGTGGTGCACCTTAACCGAGCGTACCTGGTGGCCGTTGGCCAGGAACAGGGCCGGCGTGAAGCGGTGGATGTGGTCGAAGAACGGCAGGTCCAGCCAGGCCTCGCGCGAGAAGAGCTTGAGGCCGCAGCCGCTGTCGGGCGTGTCGTCGTGGAGCAGGGAGCGGCGCACGAAGTTGGCCACCTTCGACGACATGCGCTTCACCCAGGTGTCCTTGCGCTTGTGGCGGTGACCATTGATGAGCTTGAGCTCCGGTGGCCGGTGGGGGTCGTCCATCAGCTCCATGAGCAGTGGAATGTCGGCCGGATCGTTCTGACCGTCACCGTCCAGGGTGGCCACCCAGGGCGCCCGCGCCGTCTTCACGCCGGTGCGGATGGCGGTGCTCTGGCCGCAGCTCTTCTCGTGGGCGCGCACCTGCAGTTCCGGGTACTTTCTGGCCAGCCCGAGCAGGATCTCCAGTGAGCGGTCGGTGCTGCCGTCGTCGACGTAGACGATCTCGTAGCGGCGTCCGGCCAGTGCGGTGCGGATCTCGTCGATGAGGGGTTCGATATTCTCCTCTTCGTTGTGTACCGGCACCACCACGGAGATTTCGAGGGGCGGGTTGCTTGCTTGCTGATTCACGGCTCGGGACAGGGGCTACAGGCCCAGCTTCTTTTCCAGGTAGTGGATGTTGGCACCGCCGGCCTCGAAACCGGCGTCGCGCATGATGTCTTCCTGCAGCGGGATGTTGGTGAGGATTCCCTCGATCACCATCTCGGAGAGCGCGGTGCGCATGCGCGCGATGGCCGATTCACGGGTCTCGCCCCAGGCGATGAGCTTGCCGATCATGGAATCGTAGTAGGGCGGCACCCGGTAGCCGTTGTAAATATGGCTGTCGAAGCGGATGCCGGGCCCTCCCGTCACGTGGAGCTGGGTGATGGTGCCGGGGCTGGGCATGAAGTTCTCGGGATTCTCGGCATTGATGCGGCACTCGATGGCGTGACCGCGAATGACGATGTCCGACTGGCTGTAGGGCAGTTCGTGGCCGGCAGCGATGAGGATCTGCTGCTTGACGATGCCCACGCCCGTGATCATCTCGGTGACCGGATGTTCCACCTGTACCCGGGTGTTCATCTCGATGAAATAGAACTCGCCGTCCTCGTAGAGGAACTCGAAGGTGCCCGCGCCCCGGTAGCCGATCTTGCGGCACGCCTCGGCGCAGCGGTTGCCGATCTCCTGGCGCAGCTCCTCCGGGATGCCGGGGGCCGGCGCCTCCTCCACCACCTTCTGGTGGCGCCGCTGCATGGAGCAGTCGCGCTCGCCCAGATGAATTGCATTGCCGTGGGTGTCCGCCAGCACCTGGAACTCCACGTGGCGCGGGTTGCCCAGGAACTTCTCCATGTAGACGGTATCGTTGCCGAAAGCGGTGCGCGCCTCCTCCTTGGTGAGGGTGATGGCGTTGAGCAGCGCCGGCTCCGAATGCACCACGCGCATGCCGCGTCCGCCTCCGCCGCCGGCGGCCTTGATGATCACCGGGTAGCCGATCTCGCGGGCCAGCCCGAGCGTGCGCTTGTCGTCCTCGTCCAGCGGTCCGTCGGAACCGGGTACCGTGGGCACCCCGGCCTCCTTCATCGCCTCGATGGCGGAGATCTTGTCGCCCATGAGGCGGATGGTCTCCGGCTTGGGGCCGATGAAGATGAAGCCGCTCTGCTCCACCCGCTCGGCGAAGTCGGCATTCTCGGAGAGGAAGCCGTAGCCGGGGTGGATAGCCTGGGCATCGGTCACCTCGGCGGCACTGATCAGCGCCGGTACATTGAGATAGCTCTCGGTGGAGGCGGCCGGGCCGATGCACACCGATTCGTCGGCCAGGCGCACGTGCTTGAGATCGCGGTCCGCCTCGGAGTGGACCGCCACCGTCTTGATGCCGAGCTCCCGGCAGGCGCGCTGGATGCGCAGCGCAATCTCGCCACGGTTGGCGATGACGACTTTATCGATCATGACGCCGACCTCACTCGATGATGAACAACGGCTGGTTGTACTCCACCGGCTGTCCATTCTCCACCAGGATGCGCTTCACCACGCCGGCGGTGTCCGACTCGATCTGGTTGAGGATCTTCATCGCCTCGATGATGCACAGGGTGTCGCCGGGCTTCACGCTCTGGCCCTCGGTGACGAAGGGCTTGGCCCCGGGAGTGGGAGCACGGTAGAAGGTGCCCACCATGGGCGAGCGGATCACGTGGCCCTCCATCTCGGGCTCCTCCTCCTTGGGCTCCGCGGCTGCAGGGGGAGGAGGAGCGGCCACAGGGGGCGCAGGTGCCACCGGCGGAGGGGGCAGGGTGCCGTGGCGGCTGATGCGCACCGACTCCTCGCCTTCGTGGATCTCGATCTCGGCAATGTCCGAGGCTTCGAGCAGTTCGATGAGTTTCTTTACCTTGCGAATATCCATCAATGGCTGTCCTGGTCTCGTCTAGGGTGCATCCAGCTGTTCCATGGCGGCCTGCAGGGCCAGTTCGTAGCCCAGGGCGCCCAGCCCGCTGATCACGCCAACCGCCACGTCGGAGAAATAGGAGTGGTGGCGAAAGGGTTCGCGGGCAAATACGTTGGACAGGTGCACTTCAATGAAGGGAATGGCCACGCCCAGGAGCGCGTCACGCAGCGCCACGCTGGTGTGGGTGAAAGCGGCGGGGTTGAACAGGATGAAATCCGTTCCTTCCCTGCCGGCCTCGTGAATCCGGTCGATGAGCTGGTACTCGGCATTGGACTGGAAACAGGTCAGCTCATGGCCGGCGGCGGCCGCCAGCGACACCAGCTGCCGGTCGATGTCCGCCAGGGTGCGGGTGCCGTAGTGTCCGGGTTCGCGGGTACCCAGCAGGTTGAGATTGGGACCATTGAGAACCAGGATCTGTGCCATGAGGGGAGCTGTCCAGTGGAAAATGCAGGAAACTGTTGCAAACCGGAGCTGAATTGGTCGCGGATTCAACTCGCTAGTGCAACGGGTGGTTTGATCCCGAAGAATACCTGATTGGGTGTCTTGTACCCCAGGCATTTTCGAGGGCGATTGTTCAACTTGTCCATGATCTCCAGGACCTGCCTGTCCGTCAGTTTGTTGAAGTCGGT
>QNZQ01000117.1 GCA_003972985.1 Gammaproteobacteria bacterium
TGGTGATGGCTATCAATCAGCTGCTACCACGACCGGAGCCAACGCCAAATCGTATTGCCAGCATCATTCATGAACGACACCGACGAAGACAGGACGCCTTGGCTGCTTGCCTCCGGCGGGAGTCGGAAATATGACAAAGTAGAATTAGTGTAAAATCGGCACAGATATAATCCCACCACGATGAACACATGAAGATTCTGGTCAACGGCGAAGAGAAGACGGTCCCGGAAGGGCTCAGGCTCTCCGAGCTGATCGCTTCCCTCACCCTCGAAGGCAACCGCTATGCCGTGGAGGTCAACGAGGAGCTGATTCCCCGCACCGAGCACGAACAGCACCAGCTGGAGGAGCAGGACCGGGTGGAAATCGTCCAGGCCATCGGAGGCGGCTGATCCACCCGACCTTCCCCGAAGCTGTAGAATCCCCTCTTTTCACTCTTTCGAGCCGTATCAAATGACTGAGAAACAGGACACCTTTACCGTGGCCGGCCGGGAGTTCAGCTCCCGCCTGCTCGTTGGAACCGGAAAATACAAGGACATGGAAGAGACGCGCCAGGCCATCAAGGCCAGCGGCGCCGAGATCGTCACCATCGCCGTGCGCCGTACCAACATCGGCCAGAACAGCGACGAGCCCAATATCCTGGATGTGCTGCCACCCGACCGATACACCATCCTGCCCAACACCGCCGGCTGCTACGACCAGAAGACCGCCGTGCGCACCTGCCGCCTGGCACGGGAGCTGCTGGACGGCCACAACCTGGTGAAGCTGGAGGTGCTGGGCGACGAGAAGACCCTTTTCCCCGACGTCATCGCCACGCTCAAGGCCGCCGAAGAGCTGATCGAGGATGGCTTCGACGTGATGGTCTACACCAACGACGACCCCATCATCGCCCGCGAGCTGGAGCAGATGGGCTGCGTGGCGGTGATGCCGCTGGCGGCGCCCATCGGCTCCGGTCTGGGCATCCGCAACCCGCTCAACATCCGCACCATCGTGGAGAACGCCAATGTACCCATCCTGGTGGATGCCGGCGTGGGTACCGCCTCGGATGCCGCCGTGGCCATGGAGCTGGGCTGCGACGGCGTGCTCATGAACACGGCCATCGCCGCAGCACAGGACCCGGTGCTCATGGCCTCGGCCATGAAGAAGGCGATCCAGGCCGGCCGCGAGGCCTTCCTGGCCGGCCGCATGCAGGCAAAGCGTTTCGCTTCCGCCTCCTCGCCACTGGAGGGGCTGTTTTTCTGACAAGAGCACATAGGATGGTCCATTCCCTCGACGCAGCCGAGCACCACAGGCCGGAACCGGGAAAAGCGAGCTTGTCTGAGCCCGCCCCAGGCGGGCGAGTTGCGAGCGTACGGTTCCGGCCGAGGCGCGCAGGGAACCCGCCGCGCTGCGGCACTCTACATATCGAACCCACGCCAGGGGCATGAACGCAAATCCAGGTCACCGAAAAGTCCGCAGTTTCGTCCTGCGTGGCGGACGCCTCACCAAGGGTCAGCGGCGCGCCTTCGAGCGCCTGTGGCCCCGCTTCGGCGTGGAATTTGACCCCCACCGGCGGCTCGACTTCCAGACCCTGTTCGGCAACGACCACCCGGTGTGGCTGGAGATCGGTTTCGGCAACGGCGAGTCCCTGGCGGCCATGGCGGCGGCACATCCCGAGCGCAAATTCCTGGGCATCGAGGTGCATCCCCCCGGCGTCGGCCACTTGCTGATGAAGATCGAGGAACTGGGAGTGCAAAACGTCCGCATCCTGCGCCACGACGCCGTGGAGGTGCTGGAAAGGATGATTCCACCCGCTTCACTGGCGGGCATGCTGCTCTTCTTTCCCGACCCCTGGCACAAGAAGCGCCACCACAAGCGGCGCCTGGTGCAGCCGGCTTTCGTAGAGCTGGCGGCCAGCCGCCTGCGGCCCGGCGGCATCTTTCACGCAGCCACCGACTGGGCGCCCTACGCCGAGTGGATCCTGGAACACTTCGAGGCGCGCGCCGACCTGTTCGAAAACCTGGCCGGCCCCGGGCGATACGCAGAACGCCCCGAGACGCGGCCGCTCACCAAGTTCGAGGCGCGCGGCCAGCGTCTGGGACAGGAAGCCAGCGACCTGCTCTTCCGCAGGACAGCCGACAGCGGGGATCAGTAGGCGCTGCCGAAGGACAGGTCCACCGCATGGGCGGGCATGGGAATGCCGGCGATCTTGCTGGCCTGGAACACCGGCCCGCGGGGGAAGAGCGTATAGAGATAGCGCTTGCCGCCCCGCTCGGCGTAACGTTCCGCCAGTGCCTTGCTCACCTGCCGGGCGGAACAGTCGGTTCCCTCCATACGGCAGCGCTCACGCAGATAGTGAATGACATCCCAGTGATCCTCGGTCAATTCCAGCCCTTCGGCTTCGGCCAGGGCCTTGGCCACATCCTCGTCCCACTCTTCGAAATCGGTGGTGCTCAGATGGTCCGGAACCCACGCTTTGGCTGCTGTACTCATGATATGCTCTCCTCCAACTTTTCTTTGAATAATCATAATTTATCGTACGGGCCGCCACCCTTTGCGGTGGCATCCCCGGGAATACCGCCCATCCCCCGGGGATGAGCGTATCCACTCCAAGCGTAGTCCAGTTTCCGAAAAGTGCCAGCCAATAATTCCCTTCGCCTCGAGCACCTCAAGCCCCTGCACGGCGAGGCCGTTTCGCTGCAGGTGCCCGCCGGCTGCACCTGTTTCGTGCGCGGCCCTTCGGGAGCAGGCAAGAGTCTGCTGTTGCGCGCCGTGGCGGATCTGGATGTCAATGAGGGCGAGGTGTGGCTCGGCGACCACCGGCGCAGCGCCATGGCCGCCCACCGCTGGCGACGCCTGGCCGGCTTCCTGCCGGCAGAAAGCCACTGGTGGGAGGACCGTGTGGGCGATCATCAGACCCACTGGCCGGAGCCGGTTCTGGAAAAACTGGGCTTTGCAATCGATGTACTCCAGTGGTCGGTTTCACGCCTCTCCACCGGAGAAAAGCAGCGCCTGGCACTGGCCCGCCTGTTGGCCTGCCAACCTTCGGCACTGCTGCTGGACGAACCGGTCGCCAATCTCGACTCGGCCAATGCCGAGCGGGTGACGCGGGTCATCGACGATTACCGGCAGGAGCAGCGCGCCCCCATCCTGTGGGTGAGCCATGGCAGCGAGAACATCGCCACCGCCTGCCACGGTATCCTTTGGCTGGAGAGGGGGAAAGAGGTAGGACGGGAGCTGGAATGGAGCTGATTCCTCTCACGCCATGGGACCTGGCCATTGCCGCCGCGCTGGTGCTGCTGCTGGCGCTGCTCTCCTGGCTGCTGCGGCTCGGCGTCGGCCGACGCCTGCTCATCGCCGCAGCCCGCAGCACGGTGCAGCTGATGCTGCTGGGCGTGATCCTCAAGACCCTCTTCGCCCAGACCAGCCTGCTTCTGCTGGGGCTCATGGCGCTGGTGATGCTGGGCGTGGCCGGTTACGAGGTGATGGCGCGCCAGCAGCGCCGCTTCCGGGGAATCTGGGGCTACGGGCTGGGTACCGTCTCCATGTTCCTCTCCTCCTTCACCATAACCTTCCTGGCCCTCACGGTGGTGATCCAGGTTCATCCCTGGTATCAGCCCCAGTACCTGATCCCGCTGCTCGGCATGCTGCTGGGCAACACCATGTCGGGTATCGCCATCGCCCTCGATAATCTCACGCGCACCGCCTGGGAACAGCGCTTGCGCATCGAGGCTCGCCTGACGCTGGGTCACACCTGGCAGCAGGCCATCTCGGACATCCGGCGCGATGCCCTGCGTTCGGGGCTGATTCCCATCATCAACGCCATGACCACCGCCGGCATCGTGAGCCTGCCCGGAATGATGACCGGTCAGATCCTTGCCGGCAGCCTGCCCATGGAGGCCGCCAGGTACCAGCTCATGATCCTGCTGCTCATCGCCACCGGTTCGGGGCTGGGCAGCATGGCCGCCGTGTGGGGCGGCAGCCGGCGGCTCTTCGACGAACGGGAGCGGCTGCGACTGGAGCGCATCGGCGGCAAGAAGGAGTAGGCGGCGCGTCCTCGCGCCGAATCCTTGATCACCCGCGGCCGGAAGATTGATGAAGATCGGTCAATAACCACAGAGGACACAGAGCTTCTCCACTATCCACGCCGGATGCGCCTGCGGATTGGGAGGTCGGCCTGATACCCATAATGGCGAAGATTGTGCGTGTACCCGCATCATGGCGGGAGAACCGGCAGCATCAATCCACATGGCTTTTGTCCCTGCCGAAACAGGCTTGTACTAAGAGGTGCAAAATAGTCCGCACTAGTAAAATTGGCATTCACCCTGTTATCGCGGTTTTGGCCAGTGATGATGTGCAGACAATTATACACTTCTTAGTAAATCCATCCCTCTGCGAACTCTGTGTTCTCTGTGGTGAAAATTCTTCCACATTATAGACATCAGGAGCCTTCACGCTTGAGCTGCCGGTCCCGCAGCAACTTCACCACGGCCAGTGCAAAAGGCGAGGCGTGCAGGAGCAGGTCGAAGATGTCGATGGGGCGAACAAGGTCGCCACCGGCCAGCATCTTCAGCTTCTCCCACACATGGGGCTCCGGGGTGAAGGGCGCCAGCCCGAAGAAGGCCATGGCCACCACGATGAACAGCCAGGGTATCTCGTCGATCCACTTCATGCGCAGTACTCCTCGATCACCTTCCGATAGATGTCCGCATCGCCCTCGCTGAAGGCACAGAAGAGGATGCGGTCGAAATGTTCTGCCATGCCGAGAGCGGCTTCCACCGCGATTCGGGCCGCAGGCTCCTTGGGATAACCGTAGACCCCGGTGCTGATGGCCGGAAAAGCGATACTCCGGACACCGTGCTTACGGGCCAGCCGCAGGCTGTTGGTGTAGGCGTTCCTGAGCAGTTCCGGCTCGCCGCGGTCGCCGCCGTGCCATACCGGGCCCACGGTATGGATGATCCAGCGCGCCGGCAACCCGAACCCCGGCGTGAGCTTCGCTTCGCCCGTGGGACAGCCGCCCAGGGTGCGGGTGAGGGCCAGCAGCTCCGGGCCTGCCGCCCGGTGTATGGCGCCATCCACGCCACCGCCACCGAGCAGGGAGTTGTTGGCCGCATTCACCACGGCATCCACCTCGAGTCTGGTAATATCACCGGTGCAGACGCTCAGGCGGCTGCAGGCATCTTTTCTCTCCATCGCGGAAACCTCATGTTGTCCACCCTCGCCAGCATCATCGTTCTCGGCCTGCTCGCCATGCTCTGGCTGTCGGGGGCGCGCGCCCGGGAAATGGCCGTGGCCATCAGCAGGAAGGCCTGCGACCGCGAAGGCTACCAGCTGCTCGACGACTCCGTGGCACTGCAGCGCATCGGGCTGCGCTGGACCTCGCAGGGCATCCGTTTCCGCCGAATGTACCGCTTCGAGTACAGCATCGACGGCACGCTGCGGGAGATCGGCTACGTGATCCTGCTCGGGTACCACCTGGAATCGATCCACATTCGCGGACGCCACACCTTCGAGCAGCACGCGGAGAAGGAGAAAGAAGAGCCGGTGCCAGAGGAGAAACCTGCAGCGAAGGTGATCCCCTTCCCCGGCAACCGGCGGCGCTGACCTATTTCACCACCTTGAGGGTGGGCCGGTCGCCCGATGGACGGGGTGGCTCAGGCTCGTCGTCGGGAGGCGAACCGCCATCTCCCTCCTCTTCCGGAAACAGCATTCCCTGACCGTTCTCCCGCGCATAGATCCCCAGCACGGCCTCCACGGGAATCAGGACATCCATGGGCGTGCCCGAGAAGCGGGCACCGAAGGAGATGTAATCGTTGCCCAGGTCCAGGTTCAACACCGCGTTGCCGCTCACGTTGAGCACGATACGCCCGTCCTCGACGAACTGGTGCGGCACCTCCACGCCCGGCTGCTCGGCATCCACCAGCAGATGGGGTGTCATGCCGTTGTCGCTGATCCACTCCCACATGGCTCGGATCAGGTAGGGGCGATTGGAGCTCATTTCCATGCCGGCATCATCCTCAGAGCCGCATTTCCCGCTCGGCTTCGGTGAGGCTGCGTGCAAAGGCACTGCGTTTGAACAGGCGCGCGGCGTAGGCGTTGTAGATGTTGGCCGCCTTCCCCGTGAGTTCGATGCCCAGGTGCGGCAGCCGCCAGAGCAAGGGAGCGATGCTGGCATCCACCACCGAGAATTCGTCGCTCATGAAATAGGGTTTGGCCGCCATCACGGGCGCGCTGGCGATGAGACTCTCCTTCAGCTCCTTGCGCGCCTTGTCCGCCGCCTTGCCGCCCCCGAGGATCTCCTCCACGCGCCGGTACCAGTCCTCTTCCACGCGGTAGATGTACATGCGGAAGGTGGCCCGGGAGACGGGATCCACGGGCAGCAGCGGGGGATGGGGATACCGCTCATCGAGATACTCGAGGATGATGCGCGAGTCGTAGAGCACCAAGTCCCGGTCCACCAGCGTGGGCGCGGTACCGTAGGGGTTGAGGTCCATGACGTCCTCGGGCAGGTTCAGCGGGTCCACGTCCACGATGTCGGCAGCGACATGCTTCTCCGCCAGCACCAGGCGGACACGGTGACTGTGAATGTCTGCCGGATCTGAATAGAGGGTCATGATCGAATGTCGGGTCACCACGGATATCCACCTGATAGGGCCCTTGGAAACCCGCGAAAAGGTCTCTTAAGGCCCAATGAAAAAGGCGCACAGTATAGCAGACTGTGCGCCTTTCGGCTCGATCACACTTCAGTGGACTGCTCAGTGAACGTCTTTCCAGTACTCCTTCTTGAGCATGAAGGCGACGATGAAGAAGACGAACAGGAACAGCATCACCCAGATGCCGATGCGCTGGCGCTCCAGCTTCATGGGCTCGGCCACGTGGGTGAGGAAGGTGGCCAGGTCCTTCGCCACTTGGTCGTACTCCTCGGGGGAGAGCTTGCCGGGCTTGACCAGCTTGAGCTCGGCCACGTGCTTGTTGCCGTGCTCGTCGGTCTCGATGACCGCTTCCTGGACACCCTGCAGATCCATCAGCACGTGCGGCATGCCCACGTTGGGGAAGACCACGTTGTTGACGCCGAAGGGACGGCTCTTGTCGATGTAGAAGCTCTTCAGGTAGGTGTAGATCCAGTCACCACCGCCATGCTTGAGCCGGGCGGTGAGCGTCAGGTCCGGCGGTGCAGCACCGAACCATTCGGCTGCGGCAGTCTGGGACATGTTGTTGGTCATCAGGTCCCCCACCTTCTTGCTCTTGTCGAAGATGAGGTTCTCCTTGATCTGGTCAAGGGTCAGACCGAAGTCCTGCATGCGCTCGTAGCGGAAGTACTTCAGGGTATGACACCCCTGGCAGTAGTTGACGAAATACTTGGCGCCACGCTGCATCGCTGCATCGTCGGTGAGATCGATTCCGGCGGATTCCAGTTCCGGTCCGCCTCCACTGGCGAAACCAGTGAGCGGCAGCAGGGCCAAAGAAAGGATTGCGATCAGTTTTTTCATTTGGTCACCCTCTCCGGTACTGGTTTGGTCTTTTCGATCTTGGTGTAGATGGGCATGGCGAGGAAGAACACGAAATAGTAGATCGTGCCGATCTGCGCCGCCAGGGTCCTGCCGGGCGTGGCGGGCTGCATGCCCAGGTAGCCCAGGACGATGAAGTCGATGACGAACAGGGCGATCATGATCTTGGAGATCATGCCCTTGTAACGGATGGACTTCACCGGGCTCTTGTCCAGCCAGGGCAGGAAGAACATCACCAGGATGGATGCGAACATGGCAATGACGCCCCACACCTGGGTACCGGCGAAACTGGGCACGGCACGCAGGATCGCGTAGAAAGGCGTGAAGTACCATACCGGAGCAATGTGCTCGGGCGTCTTCAGCGGATTCGCCGGTTCGAAGTTGGGCGCCTCCAGGAAGTAGCCGCCCATTTCCGGCAGGAAGAAGACGATCGCCAGGAAGATGATGAGGAACCCGGCCACACCCACGATGTCCTTGACGGAGTAGTAGGGGTGGAAGGGAATGCCGTCCGCAGGAGCGTTGGGATCCCACTTGTTGCCCTTGGGACCTTTCTTGATCTCGATGCCGTCCGGGTTGTTGGAGCCCACCTTGTGCAGCGCCACGATGTGGATGAACACAAGCGCTGCCAGGATGAAGGGCAACAGGTAGTGGAAGGCAAAGAAGCGGTTCAGGGTGGCGTCGGAGATGACGTAGTCACCCCGGATCCAGATGGAGAGATCCTCGCCGATCACCGGGATGGCCGAGAACAGGTTGACGATGACCTGGGCACCCCAGTAGGACATCTGACCCCAGGGCAGCAGATAGCCGAAGAAAGCAGTGGCCATCATCGCCAGGTAGATGATCACGCCGATGATCCACAGCAGTTCCCGCGGCTTGCGGTAGGAACCGTAGATGAGCCCGCGGAACATGTGCAGGTAGATAACGATGAAGAAAGCGGAAGCGCCGGTGGAGTGGAGGTAGCGGATCAGCCAGCCCCAGTTCACGTCGCGCATGATGTATTCCACGGAACCGAAGGCCAGGTTGGCGTCCGGCTTGTAGTTCATGGTCAGCCAGATTCCGGTGAGGATCTGGTTGACCAGCACCAGCATCGCCAGTGATCCGAAGAAATACCAGAAATTGAAGTTCTTTGGCGCATAGTACTCGGCCAGGTGCTCCTTCCAGACCTTGGTGAGCGGGAAGCGCTCGTCTATCCAGTTGATCAGACTCATGCCGCACCTCCTTCGTCGTCTTCACCGATGAGAATCCTGGTATCACTCAGGTACTTGTGTGGAGGAACCACCAGGTTGGTGGGAGCCGGGACGCCCTTGTAGACCCGGGCGGCCAGGTCGAACTTGGAGCCGTGGCAGGGGCAGAAGAAACCACCCTCCCAGTCTGCGCCCAGATCAGCCGGACCGATTTCGGGGCGGTAGGTGGGCGAACAGCCGAGGTGGGTGCAGATACCCACGGCCACCAGGTATTCCGGCTTGATGGAACGGTGGTAGTTCTTGCAGTACGGAGGCTGCTGGGGCACCTCGGAGTCCGGATCCGCCAGGTGGGCGGTGTTCTCCTTGAGGTTCTTCAGCGTCTCTTCGCTGCGACGCACGATCCAGCACACCTTGCCGCGCCACTTGACCCGCAGCAGCGCACCCATTTCGAGCTTGCTGATGTCTGCCTCTTCAGGTGCGCCGAGGGCCTTGGCCCTTGCACTGGGCTGCCAGTAACTGATGAATGGAACTAGGGCAAAGCCCGCCCCTACCGCGCCGACGCCGGCTGTTGCCGTAATCAACATGCGGCGTTTCTTGAGGTCCACGCCTTGTGAGCTCATGGATGGAAACCCCCAACAAGTTTGAAGATTAAAAGATCCGGTCCAGGGATCAAACGATCAATCCCAGCTTTTCAGAATATACTGATTTTCTATCCTGAAGATAACTGAGGATTATCGCCGATTGCAGCCCGCAATTCAAGAAAATCGGAAGATCGAACAGGACTACGTCATCTATCTTGGGGCAGGGATGGACCTAAACCGGATTGGGCAGGTCCAGGAACCGGTGGATGACATCGAACTCGCGGGAGAGCTCTTCCCCCAGCGCCTGGATACCGTAGCGCTCGGTGGCATGGTGGCCCGCCGAATAGTAATGGATGCCACGCTCCCGGGCCACGTGGAAGGTGGCCTCGGAGACTTCGCCACTGATGAAGGCGTGATAGCCGTGATCGGCCGCCTCGTCGATGAATCCCTGCGCGGCACCGGTACACCAGGCAAGGCGCTCGATCCGGGACTCCCCGCCATCGAGCCAGAGTGGTTCCCTCGCCGTCACCTCCCGTATTCGTTCGGCGAGCACCTCCGGCGTGAGCGGCTCGCCCAACCGGCCGCCCCACACCAGGCTCCCCTCTTCGAGCGGGCCAGCCCCGTCGACGCCCAGCAGGGCGCCCAGCAGGGCATTGTTGCCGAGTTCTGGATGGGCATCCAGCGGCAGGTGGTAGGCCGCCATGCTCATGCCCGCCCGGTAGAGTGCGGCAACCCGCCTTCCCTTCATGCCGGTGAGCGGCTGGGGTTCGCTCTTCCAGAAATAGCCGTGATGTACCAGCAGCAGGTCCGCCCCGAGCCCGGCAGCCTTCTCGACGAGGTCCAGGCTGGCGGTGACGCCGGTGACGATCCGGTCAACCTGCCGGCAGGCCTCCACTTGCAGCCCGTTGGGACAGTAGTCCTCGAAACCGGCCACCTGCAGTCGCCGGTTGCAGTAGTCGATAATCTCCGCGAGCCTGGCCATGAAGAATCTCCTGAAAAACGGCCATGTTAGAATGCCCGCCCCATGAAAATCCAGCGACCCCTACTCTTTCTCCTGGTCTCGGTGGGCAGCGGGCTGGCGGCAGCGTTGCTGCTGCTCAGCACCTGGCCGGAGCTGCTGCAGCGGGACAGGCTCCTGTCACCGCCCCCGGTGCACGATGCGGGGCAGGTGGTCTCCTGGGCCGATGCGGTGGCCGCTGCCCAGGACTCGGTGGTCAACATCTACACCAGCCGGGTGACCCGCGAAGAGAGTAAACCGCTCTTCAGCAACCCGCTGTTCCGGCAATATTTCGGCGATCCACGCAGCGCTCCGCGGATCAGGCGCCAGCAGAACCTGGGCTCGGGCGTGGTGATCGACGACAACGGCTATATCCTCACCAACCACCACGTGATCAGCGGCGCGGACGAGATCTTTATTAGCACGGAAGGCCAGGCCCCGGTGCGTGCCCGGGTGGTGGGAACCGACCCGGAAACCGACCTGGCCGTGATCCAGGCATCGGGCAAGGATCTGCCACCCGCCAGGCTGGGAAACTCCTCGCAGCAGCGCGTGGGCGACGTGGTGCTGGCCATCGGCAACCCCTTCGGCGTGGGCAAGACGGTGACCCAGGGCATCATCAGCGCCATGGACCGGCAGCAGCTCGGGCTGGCCATCTACGAGGACTTCATCCAGACCGATGCCGCCATCAACCAGGGGAACTCGGGGGGCGCGCTGATCAACGCCCGGGGAGAGGTGATCGGCATCAATACCGCCATCATCTCCCGCACCGGGGGGTCCCATGGCATCGGCTTCGCCATTCCCATCAACCTGGCGCGCCAGGTCATGGAGCAGATCATCCGCCACGGCCGTGTCATTCGAGGCTGGATCGGTGCAGGCGGCGCGGATCTCACGCCGTCCATGGCCAAGACCCTCGGTCTGCCGGAATCGACCAAGGGAGTTTACGTGGAGAGCGTGCTCGAAGGCGGCCCGGCCGACGAGGCGGGCATGGAGCCGGGTGACGTGATCGTCGCCATCGACGGCAAGCCGGCGAAGAGCGCCTACGAGGTGATGAGCCGTATCGCCAGCATCCCGCCGGGCACGCTGCTACGGCTCACGGTGCTGCGCCAGGGTGAACGCATGCCCCTGCAAGTGAAAGTCATCGAGCGCCCCTCCCCCCCAACCGCCACCTGACAGGAGTCACATGAAATCGACTCTCCGCCCTTCCCGTACCGAAACCCTGGCCTGGCTGGCCATCTACTTCCTGGTGCTGGCCTGGTCGGCAATCGCCCCCAAGGACCGCTTCACCTGGTGGCTGGAGGTCTCCCCGGCCCTCATAGGCTTTGCTGTGCTGGCGGTCACCTGGCGGCATTTTCCGCTGACGCGGCTGGTCTACTGGCTGATCCTGGTCCACTGCATCGTGCTGTTCATCGGTGGCCACTACACCTACGCCGAGGTCCCCCTGTTCGACTGGATCCGCGACCAGTTCCACCTGCAGCGCAACAACTACGACAAGGTGGGCCACTTCGCCCAGGGTTTCATTCCGGCCATGATTGCGCGGGAACTGCTGATCCGTCTCCGGGTGGTCAACGGCGCCGCCTGGCGGAATCTCTTCATCCTGAGCTTCGTGCTCGCCTTCAGCGCCTTCTACGAACTGGTGGAATGGTGGGTAGCGCTGGCCAGCGGTGACGATGCCGTGGCCTTTCTCGCCACCCAGGGCGATCCCTGGGATACCCAGTCGGACATGCTGCTGGCACTCATCGGTGCCATCGCCGCGCTGCTGTTGCTGAGCCGGGCTCACGACCGACAGTTGCAGCCATTCCTGAGCAGGAAAAGCGAGAGTCAGCCAAGCGGGGAATCCTGACCCAGGATCTGTAGCAGACGGCCGTTCTCTTCCGCAGTGCCCACCGTGAACCGCAGGCAGTCCTCCAGCAGCGGATGGCCGCCGTGGAGCTTCTTCACCAGCACCCCGCCTTCCCTGAGCCGCTCGAAAAGAGGCTCCGCCTCACCGGGCCGGGAGCGCACCAGGATGAAATTGGCCTGGGAGGGATAAGGGACGAGCCCGGGGATAGCCCGCAGCGCCTCGTACAGCCGCGCCCGCTCGGCGCGGATGAGCGCAGTCTGCTCCCGGAGCACCGCGCCGCCCTCGGTGAGGGCAAAGGCGGCGGTGGCCTGGGTGAGCACGTTGATGTTGTAGGGCAGGCGGATCTTGTGGAACTCGGCCAGCCACTCGGCGGGACCGGCCAGGTAGCCCAGGCGCAGTCCCGCCAGCCCCAGCTTGGAAAGGGTGCGCATGACCAGCAGATTCGGGAATGCGCCCAGACTCCCCATGAAGGTGGCATCGGTGAACGGACTGTACGCCTCGTCGATCACCACCAAGCCGGGCGCCGCCTCGATGACCTGCTGCAGCTGCGTCGTATCGAAGAGGTTGCCGGTGGGATTGTTCGGGTAGGCGAGGAAGATCACCGCCGGCCGGTGGGCCTCGATGGCGGCCAGGAGCGCAGGCAGGTCCAGGGAGAAATCCTCTCGCAGAGGCACCCCCGCATATTCCAGGCCGCAGAACGTGGCGATCATGCGGTACATGACGAAACCCGGCTCCACCGAGAGCAGGGTGCGCCCCGGGCCACTCACGGCCATGGCGATGATCTGGATGATCTCGTCGGAACCGTTGCCCAGCAACACCTCCATTCCCCGGGGAATCGCCATCGCGTGGCGCAGCACCTGCACCAGCTCCTTCCCTTCGGGATCGGGGTAGCGGTTCACCTCCACCCGTGCCAAGCGCTCCAGCCAGGCCGATTTCAGTTCATCGGGCCAGCCGAAGGGATTCTCCATGGCATCGAGCTTGATGAGGCCCTCGGCCTCCTGCACGTGATAGGCGCTCAGGGCGCGGATCTCGGGCCGCACCCAGCGCTCCACCGGCGCACTCACTGCTTGAGGCGGTATTCGGCGGAACGGGCGTGGGCGGTGAGCCCCTCGCCCCGCGCCAGGGTGGAGGCCACGCGCCCCAGACTGTCGGCGCCCTGCTCGGAGACCATGATGAGACTGGTGCGCTTCTGGAAATCGTAGACGCCGAGGGGCGAGCTGAAGCGGGCGGTGCGACTGGTGGGCAGCACGTGGTTGGGCCCGGCGCAGTAGTCGCCCAGGGGCTCGGAGGTGTAGCGCCCCATGAAGATGGCGCCGGCATGCCTGATCCTGCGGGCGTATTCGCGCGGCTCCTCCACGGAGAGTTCCAGGTGTTCCGGCGCGATGTAGTTGGCGATCATGGCCGCCTCGTCGAGATCCTTCACCTTGATGAGCGCGCCGCGCTCGCGCAGGGCGGTGGCGATGATCTCGCGTCGTTCCATCTCCGGCAGCAGCTCGTCGATGGCCGCCTCCACGCGCCCGATGAAATCCTCATCCGGGCAGAGCAGGATCGACTGGGCATCCTCGTCGTGCTCCGCCTGGGAGAAGAGATCCATGGCCACCCAGTGCGGGTTGGTGCGGCCATCGCAGATGATGAGGATCTCGGAAGGGCCGGCCACCATGTCGATGCCCACCTGGCCGAAGACCGCGCGCTTGGCGGTGGCCACGTAGATGTTGCCCGGCCCGACCACCTTGTCCACGGCTGGAATGGTTTCGGTACCGTAGGCCAGGGCCGCCACCGCCTGGGCACCGCCCACGGCGAAGACCTTGTCCACACCGGAGACATGGGCCGCCGCCAGCACCAGCTCGTTGAGCTCGCCGCCGGGAGTGGGCACCACCATGACCAGCTGTTCAACGCCCGCCACCTTGGCGGGAATGGCATTCATGAGCACCGAGGAGGGATAGGCTGCCTTGCCGCCGGGCACGTACAGCCCCACGCGATCCAGCGGCGTCACCTGCTGCCCCAGCAGGGTGCCGTCGGCTTCCTGGTATTCCCACCCCTCCAGCTTCTGCTTTTCGGCATAGGCGCGGATGCGCGCCGCCGCCTGCTCCAGCGCCTCCCGCTGGTCGGCGGGGATGGCGTTCCATGCCTGTTCCAGGCGTAAGAGGGGAATCTCCAGGTCGGCGGAGCTGGCCGCCTGCCAGCCGTCGAAATTGTTGGTGAACTCCAGCAGCGCGGCATCGCCCCGGCTACGGATCTCATCGATGATGTGGTTGACGGTGTCGTTCACCGACCGGTCGGAGACCCCTTCCCAGGCGAGGAGCCTGTCGAGTCGTTCCTGGAAATCGGTGCTGCCTGCATCGAGTTTTCGAATCTCTGCCATTTTCTCCACAATCCGGTTGCTTGTCGGGCTAAAGCCCGACAGCCCAAAGATACCTGCTCCCATGTCCTCGTCGGCCTGATACCCACAGGGCACGCGAGGCCGACCTACGAAGCCGGTGTCACCGCCTCGCCGATGGTCTCCACCAGCGCCACGATGGTCTCGTGCTTCATCTTCCAGCTCGCCTTGTTCACCACCAGCCGGGAGCTGATGTCCATGATGTGTTCCAGCGGCACCAGGCCGTTGGCCTTGAGGGTGTTGCCGCTCTCCACCAGGTCCACGATGAGATCGGAGAGCCCCACCAGCGGCGCCAGCTCCATGGAGCCGTAGAGCTTGATGATCTCCACCTGCTGCCCCTTGGCGGCGAAATGCTGCTTGGCGGCGCGCACGTACTTGGTGGCGATGCGCAGCCGCTGCCCTTCCAGCGAAGCCTCGGGCTTGCCCGCCACCATGAGGCGACAGCGGGCGATCCCGAGATCCAGCGGCTCGTAGAGCCCCTCGCCGCCATGCTCGACGAGGGTATCCTTGCCTGCCACTCCCAGGTCGGCGGCGCCCCACTGCACGTAGGTGGGCACGTCGGTGGCGCGGATCAGCACCACCTTCACCTGTTGATGGTTGGTGTCGAGGATCAGCTTGCGGCTGGTATCCGGGTCGTCGCGCAGCTCGATGCCGGCATGGGCCAGCAGCGGCAGGGTGTCCTTGAGGATGCGCCCCTTGGCCAGCGCAATGGTGATGGGCGAGTCGAATTCCATGGGGGGACCTCAATCCGGCAGCCGGCGAATGCGTCCGCCCAGCGCCGAGAGTTTCTCTTCGATATTCTGGTAGCCGCGATCGATGTGATAGATGCGGTCCACCACCGTCTCGCCCTCGGCTACCAGCCCGGCCAGCACCAGGCTGGCGGAGGCGCGCAGGTCGGTGGCCATCACCGGCGCCCCCTTGAGCTTCTCCACCCCCTTTACGATGGCGGTATTGCCTTCGAGCTTGATATTGGCGCCCATGCGCTGCATCTCCAGCACGTGCATGAAGCGGTTCTCGAAGACGTTCTCGGTAATGGCCCCGACCCCCTCGGCAACAGCATTGAGTGCCGTGAACTGGGCCTGCATGTCGGTGGGAAAGGCCGGGTAGGGCGCGGTGTGCACGTCTACGGCCTGTGGGCGCCGCCCTTCCATGTCCAGCTCGATCCAGTCGTCGCCCACTTCGATGGCCGCACCGGCCTCGCGCAGCTTGAGGATCACCGCGTCCAGCAGCGACGGGTTAGTGTCGCGTACTTTCACCCTTCCCTGGCTCAGGGCACCGGCGACGAGAAAGGTTCCGGTCTCGATGCGATCCGGCATCACCGCGTACTCGCAGCCTTCGAGCCGCTCCACCCCCTGGATCACTATGGTGTCGGTGCCCGCCCCTTCCACCCTGGCACCCATGCGGTTCAGGCAGTTGGCCAGATCCACCACCTCGGGCTCGCGGGCGGCGTTCTCGATGACGGTCTCGCCATCGGCCAGGGTCGCGGCCATCATCAGGTTCTCGGTGCCCGTGACCGTGATCAGTTCCATCACCAGCCGCGCGCCACGCAGCCGCCGGGCGCGGGCTTTGATGTACCCTGCATCCACCGAGATCTCCGCCCCCATGGCGCGCAGGCCGTCGAGATGCAGGTTCACCGGCCGGGAGCCGATGGCGCAGCCGCCCGGCAGCGATACGTCGGAACGCCCGTAGCGCGCCAGCAGGGGCCCCAGCACCAGGATGGAGGCGCGCATCACCTTCACCAGCTCGTAAGGCGCGGAGAAACTGTTGATAGTGGAAGGATCGATCTCGATGGTCATGCGCTCATCGACGGTGATGCCCACCCCCATGCGTCCGAGCAGTCCGATGGTGGTGGTGACATCCTGGAGGTGAGGCACGTTGCTCAGGCGAACGGGGCCGTCGGCCAGCAGTGCCGACGCCAGGATCGGCAACGCGGCATTCTTGGCGCCGGAAATGCGCACCTCCCCTTCCAGGGGAGCGCCGCCCGTGATTACAAGCTTGTCCATTCCGTCCGTCTCAACCCGGATAGCGAGGTGGCCACCACAAAATACAGCCAGAGCAATATTGACATAAGCTTCTGTTTACACGTAATGAATCATCGGAATTCTGAGCGTTCCGGTGAAATATCCAGGTTCAATTGAGGCACGAAGCTGGTCATGATAAAGAAATTCCACGGCCGAATAAATCACGGGGTGGAAGATGCCACCGCTCCGCCAAGAATGATCGTCTCCACGTTACTCACCCGCGCCAGCTCCAGGAGCTCCTGTGGCATGTCGCTGTACTCCAGGGCGCAGCCGCTGTTGCGTGCCAGCTCCAGCCCTTCGAGCAGCAGCGCCAGCGCTGCGCTGTTGGCTTTCTCCACGCCGGCGAGAGAGACGGTCAGGCGCTTCGACTGCCTGATCCTGCGCGCCAGCAACGGCCACACCCCAGGCACCGTGGAGAAATCGAGGACACCGGAGAGCTGGCTCCTGGCGACCGTCTCAGCCATTGCGCAGCTTCCTGTTGTGCTCTTCCAGCGAAGCGATGAGTCCCTCGATACCGCCCTTGCGCACCTCGTTGGCAAAGGTGCCCCGGTAGTTGGAAACCAGGCTGACGCCGTCCACCACCACGTCATAGACCTTCCATTCCCCGTTCTTGCGGTAGAGCCGGTAATCGATGGGCACCGGCGGCGCGCCGTCGCTGGTGTGGACCCTGGTACGCACGATCACGCGCTTGTCACCCGGTTTCCCGCGGAATGGCAGGTACTCGATCTTCTCGTCGGAGTAACCCAGCAGCATGGTGGCATAGGTGCGCACCAGCAGCTCGCGGAACTCACGGGTGAGCCGCTCCTTCTGCTCCTCGCTCGCCTGGCGCCAGTAGCGCCCCAGGGCAGCGCGGGTCATGATCCGGAAGTCGAAGTGGGGAATGACCTTCTCCTGCACCAGGGCATAGATGCCGCTGCCGTCCTTCTCCAGCTCCGCCTTGCGCGCCCTGACCTGGGAGAGCACGTAATCCGCAGTGCTGCGCACCAGCTCCTGGGCACTCTGCTCCTTGGCCTGAAGCGGGATGCCCGCCATCAGCACCATCAGGCTCACCAAGCCCACCAGAAATCCCTTGATCTTCATTACTTGCCCTCCCGGGCCTTGCCGAATATGAACTGACCGATCACATCCTCCAGCACCATGGCCGACTGGGTGATCTCGATTTCACTGCCTTCTTTCAGGTAGGTTTCGCTGCCGCCGGGATCCAGACCCACGTACTGCTCTCCCAGCAGCCCGGCGGTGAGTATCTTGGCAAAGGAGTCGTCGGGGATCTTGTCGTAGCGGGCCTGGATCGCCATTTTCACCACCGCCTGGAAACGCTCCTGGTCGAAGCCGATGCTGCTGACCCGGCCCACCTCCACGCCGGCGATGGTCACCGGCGCCTTCGCCTTGAGGCTTCCGATGTTGTCGAACCGGGCGCTCACGGCATAGCTCTCGCCCAGGCCCAGGGTGCCGAGATTGCTCACCTTCATGGCGAGGAAGAAGAGCGCCAGCAGCGCCGCCGCCAGGAAGGCACCCACCAGAATTTCCACTGTCTTGGTCGTTTTCATCGTTGCCTCGAGCCTCGACTCATTTGAACATCAACGCGGTCAGAACGAAATCCAGCCCCAGCACGGCCAGGGAGGAGTGAACCACGGTGCGGGTGGTGGCGCGACTCACCCCGGCCGACGTGGGCACGCTGTTGTAACCCTGGAATATGGCGATCCAGGCACAGACGAAACCGAACACCAGGCTCTTTATGACCCCGTTCAGCAGGTCTTCGTTCCAGTCGATGCGCGATTGCATCTGCACCCACCAGGTACCGTCGTCCACCCCCAGCAGCCCCACGCCCACGAACCAGCCCCCCAAGACTCCCAGGCCGCTGAACAGCGCCGCCAGCAGCGGCATGGCGATGAAGCCGGCCAGCAGCCTCGGCGCCAGCACCCGTCGCACCGGGTCCACCGCCATCATCTCCAGGCCCGAGAGCTGCTCGGTGGCCTTCATCAGGCCGATCTCGGCGGTGAGCGCCGAACCGGCCCGCCCGGCGAAAAGCAGCGCCGCCACCACCGGCCCGAGTTCGCGCAGCAGCGAGGCCGCCACCATCACACCCAGCGCCGACTCGGCAGCGAACTGGGAGAGAATGTAGTAGCCCTGCAGCGACAGCACCATGCCCACGAAGAGCCCGGAGACGGTGATGATCAAGACGGTGAGCACGCCCACGGAGAAGAGCTGCTCCACCAGCAGGCGCGGCCGGCGCAAGACCTCGCCCAGCCCGGCCAGTATCTGCAACAGCAGCAGAAAAGCCCTGCCGAGGTGGCGAATCGCCAGGATGCCACCCGCACCCAGCCTGGCCAGGGACTCGATCACGACACCTCTCCGAACAGGTCCGGCTCCAGCGCGGGCGCCGGATAGTGGAAGGGAACCGGGCCGTCGGGAAGCCCGTGCATGAACTGCCGGGTCCACTCGGAACCGGATTCACGCAGCTGCTGCGGCGGCCCGGACTCGATCACCCTGCCACCCGAGATCACATAGACCAGGTCCGCGATGGCACAGGTCTCCTCCACGTCGTGGGAAACCAGGATACTGGTGAGCCGGGCGGCGTCGTTGAGCTGGCGGATCAGCTTCACCAGCACCCCCATGGAGATGGGGTCCTGCCCGGTGAAGGGCTCGTCGTACATCACCATCATAGGATCCAGCGCAATGGCCCGTGCCAGGGCCACCCGACGCGCCATGCCCCCGGAGAGCTCGGCGGGCATCAGCTCCCGGGCGCCGCGCAGCCCCACCGCCTCCAGCTTCAACAGCACCAGCTTGCGCAGCATGGACTCGTTCAGCGCGGTGTGCTCGCGCAGCGGGAAGGCGACGTTCTCGAACACGGAGAGATCGGTGAGCAGCGCCCCGGTCTGGAACAGCATGCCCATGCGCATGCGCAGGCGATACAGTTCCGTGGTGCCGAGCCGGTGGACGTTCTGCCCATCCACCTCCACCGTTCCCCGGTCGGGCGTGAGCTGCCCGCCGATGAGCTTGAGCAGCGTGGTCTTGCCCGTGCCGGAAGGCCCCATGATGGCGGTGATGCGTCCTCGCGGGATGTCGATATCCACCCCGTCGAAGATCTTGCGCTCGCCCCGGCTGAAGTGCAGCCCCCGGATCTTCACCAGCGGCGACGCATCCTGCCGCGCCCTGTGTCCCTGTTCAGCCGGGCCGGTTGTCGCCGCAAGCGCCCGGTTCCGGCGCGAGCCTCCCCTGGCCCGTCGCTGACGGGAGCTGGATCTGGCAGCGGCCTTCCTGCGGGACATTGAACGATCCGTATCCTTAATGGTTTGTGGTATGGATGAAAGCTGGGGATACACGAAAAAGGGGGACCGATTGTCCCGATCCCGTCAGGGAGGGTCAAGGAACCCTGTCAAAAAAACCGACACCCCCGGTCGCTTTCCCTTTCCATCGGCAGGTGGAAGGGTTGACTTGATGCTATGCTTTCGGCAACGGGAACCCTGCCACAAACCGCCATGAGCAATATCCTGCCCTTCAAGCGCCCCTCCGCTCGCAGCCGTCACCGTGGCAGCACCCTCTGCCGCCATGGCCACCACAAGTGGCGCATCGATGCGGAACGGGTTTTCGATAACAAGCAGGGCCGTCTCGTCACCCGTTTCTGCTGTACCCGCTGCGGTGCGGTAAAGACCAGGGCACTTTGACACGCCGCACTCCGACACCGTGCTATCATCCCCCAAACCCAGCCAAAGGCGTCTTCAGAGTTTGAATTCCTCGCCCGAACTGAAGCCCTCGGAATACCAGAAGCTCAGGGAACTGGGCCTGGCGGTTCTGCGCACCGAGGCCGAGGCCGTACATGGCCTCATGGAGCGCATCGACCACAATTTCGTGCGTGCCTGCGAATACATGCTGGACTGCCGGGGGCGCATCGTGGTCACGGGGATGGGCAAGTCCGGGCACATCGCCAACAAGATCGCCGCCACCCTGGCCAGCACGGGCAGCCCCGCCTTCTTCGTGCATCCGGGCGAAGCCAGTCACGGCGACCTGGGCATGATCACTGGTGGCGACGTGGTGCTGGCGCTTTCGAACTCCGGAGAAACCGGCGAGATCATCACCATCCTGCCCATCATCAAGCGCCTGGGCGTGCCCCTGGTGGCCATGACCGGCAACCCCGAATCGACCCTGGCGAAAGAGGCCGACGTCAACATCGACGTGAGCGTGGACAAGGAGGCCTGTCCCCTGGGACTGGCGCCCACGGCCAGCACCACCGCCTCGCTGGCCATGGGCGACGCCCTGGCGGTGGCCCTGCTGGAGACGCGGGGCTTCACCGAGCTGGACTTCGCCCGCTCCCACCCCGGCGGCAGCCTGGGGCGCAGGCTGCTGCTCCACGTGGCCGACATCATGCACCGGGGCGAGAAGATCCCGCGTGTGGGCAAGAAGGCCACCATCAGCGAAGCCCTGGTGGAGATGACGGCCAAGGGGCTGGGAATGACGGCCGTGGCCGACGAGAACGGCGCCATCAGCGGCATCTTCACCGACGGCGACCTGCGCCGCACCCTCGACAAGGGCGTGGATTTGCACAACACGCCGGTGACCGAGGTGATGACCCCCGGCGGCGTCACCACCCGCCCGGACCGCCTGGCCGCCGAGGCCCTGAAGCTGATGGAAGAGAACAAGATCAACGCGCTGCTGGTGGTGGACGACACCAACCGCCTCACCGGCGCGCTCAACATGCACGACCTGCTGCGCGCAGGGGTGGTCTGAGGAAGCAGCGATGCAGGACATACTCGAAAAGGGTGCCCAGGTAAGACTGGTGATCTTCGACGTGGACGGCGTCCTCACCGACGGCAGCCTCTACCTTGGCGACGACGGCCAGGAGTACAAGGCCTTCAACTCCCTCGACGGCCACGGCATGGTGATGCTGCGCAACAGCGGCGTGGAGATCGGCATCATCACCGGCCGCACCTCCGAAGTGGTGCGCATCCGCATGGAGAGCCTGGGCATAAGCCACCTCTACCAGGGGCAGCGCGACAAGCGCCCCGCCTACGGGGAACTGAAACGGAAACTGGGACTGGAGGACAGCCAGATCGCCTACGTGGGTGACGACGTGGTGGACCTTCCGGTGATGACCCAGGTGGGCCTGGCCATCGCCGTGCGCGACGCCCACCCCTTCTGTCGCCAGCACGCCCACTGGACCACGCCCTCCGCCGGCGGGCACGGCGCCGCACGGGAGGTATGCGAGCTCATCATGGAGGCCCAGGGAAAGCTCGACGACGCGCTCCAGGCCTACCTTCGATAGACGATGCGAATCACGCTGCTGGTCATCCTGCTCGGCGCGCTGGCCCTCACCTGGTGGGCCCTGCATCCCGGTGAGCAGTCCCGCCCCAGGACCGTTGCCAGTGATGCCCGGAGCATCGACTACTTCGTGGACGAGCTGGAACTGACCACTTTCGATTCCGACGGATTTCCTCTGCGCAGGCTGGAGACCGACAGCCTGCGCCACTACCGGGGTTCGGGCGAAACCCGGCTCTCCCGCCCCCGCTTCACTCTCTTCGAGCAGAACAGGCCACTCTGGCACATCGCCTCCGAGTCGGGCACCCTGGCCGAGGACCATTCCCGACTGGACCTGGAAGGGGCGGTGGAGATCCACCGCAGCGGCGGTGACGACCGCCCGCCCATCGAGATCAGGACCCGCAACGTACTGGTAAAGCCGGAGGAAGAGTATGCAGAGACCGCGGAACCGGTGCGCATCGACAGCGACGCCAGCTGGATCACCGCCGTGGGCATGCGGGCCTGGCTGCGCCCTCCCGGCCGGATCCAGTTCCTGTCACACACACGAGCCTACTATGCTGCGCAATAGAACCTGTTACCTGCTCCTGTTCCTGTTCCTGTTGCCGGCAGCCGCCGTCCAGGCACTCCCGGAAGACAAGGATGCCCCGGTGGAGATCGAGGCCGACAGCGCCGACATCGAACAGGCCACCAACCGCACCGTGTATCAGGGCAACGTGAAGATCACCCAGGGCTCGATGGAGCTGCTGGCGGACAAGGTAGTCCTCCAGTACAAGGGCAGCAAACCCCACGAGATCATCGCCACGGGCAGGCCCGCACGCTTCCGCCAGCTGCCCGCCAGGGGCAAGGAGTGGATCAAGGGCAAGGGGCGCAAGATCGTCTATCGCATCCACAGCGACGAGGTGGTGCTGTCGGGCAATGCTGAGCTGCTGCAGGCGGACGACAGTTTTCGCAGCGACCGCATCGTCTACGACCGCAAGGCGGGCCGCCTCAAGGCAGGTGCCGCCGCGGGCGGGAAGTCGCGCGTCAAGGTGATCGTCCATCCCGCCCGCAAACAATGAGCTTCCTCACCGTCGAAGGGCTGGTCAAACGCTACCAGCGCAAGGCCGTGGTGGACGGCGTCTCCCTGCACGTGGACGAAGGCGAGGTGGTGGGCCTGCTCGGCCCCAACGGCGCCGGCAAGACCACCTGCTTCTACATGATCATGGGATTGATCTCTGCCGATGCCGGCAAGGTGATCCTCGGCGGGCGCGACCTCACGCTCAAGCCGATGCACGTACGCGCCCGCCACGGGCTGGGCTACCTGGCCCAGGAGCCTTCGGTGTTCCGCCGCCTCACCGTGGCGGAGAACATCCTCGCGGTGCTGGAGATCCGCGGCGGACTGAACAGGGCGGCCCGCCAGGAGCGGTGCCACCGGCTGCTCGGCGAATTCGGCATCGAGCACCTGGGCGAGAAGCTGGCCATCAGCCTGTCGGGGGGTGAGCGGCGCCGGCTGGAGATCGCCCGCACCCTGGCCACCGAACCGCGCATCATCCTGCTGGACGAACCCTTTGCCGGGGTGGATCCCATCTCGGTGGCAGAGATCCAGCAGATCGTCGCGCGCCTGGCCGAGAAGGAGATCGCCATCCTCATCACCGACCACAACGTGCGTGAAACCCTGGGCATCTGCGAACGCGCCTACATCGTCTCCGAGGGTTCGGTGCTGGCGCAGGGCGCGCCTGCCGAGATCCTCGATCACCCGGAAGTGCGCGCACAGTACTTAGGCGAACATTTCCGACTGTGAAGCAACGCACTCTGCAGGGAATTGCCCATGAGACCGACCGGAACCCGGGACGGCAACAGGGGACATCCGCTCACCTTTCCTCTATCCCTTTAGAATCAACCGGATGCGAACCATGAAGCGCAACACCGCTGCAACCGATCACCTCCCTCCCGTCCTTTCGCCCGTTGTTTTATGACCTGGATCAAAGGGCCGGATTTCAGTTAGCCCTCGTGCTTGGGCTAAACTATTGATCAGGATGAAAACAACCACAGGATCCGCAATTCTCTGATGAAACCCTCCATTCAGCTCCGCCTGGGTCAGCATCTCACCATGACCCCACAACTGCAGCAGGCCATCCGCCTGCTGCAGCTTTCGACCTTGGAGCTGTCCCAGGAGATCCAGGAAGCGCTGGAATCCAACCTGATGCTGGAACTGGAGGAGGGCCAGGAGCAGGCCCCGCTGAACGGCGAAGAGTCGCTGCAGGCACTGGAGGCCGCGGAGAAGGAGAGCGCTGCGGCAGAAGGCGAGGTCCCTGCGGAGAACGAAGCCATTCCCGAGGAGCTGCCGGTGGATGCCAACTGGGAGGACCAGTACGACCTTCCCGTCACCCGCACCCAGGCAGCCGGCAGCGACGAGCAGCCCGATTTTCTCGCCCGCGAGAGCCGGGAAGAGACGCTGCAGGACTATCTGCGCTGGCAGCTCAACCTCACCCCCTTCAGCGAAGAGGACCGGGAGATCGCCGCAGTGATCATCGACGGCATCAACCCGGACGGCTACCTGGAGCTCTCCGTCGAGGAGATCGTCAACAGCATCGGGGACGAAGAGGTCGGTGAAGAGGAGGTGCTCACGGTACTGCACCGGGTGCAGCGCTTCGATCCGCCGGGCGTGGCGGCACGTTCCCCCCAGGAGAGCCTGACACTGCAGGTGGAACAACTGGAACTGGAGACACCGCTGCGCGACAAGACCCTGCTGCTGCTGCGCGAGCACTTCGAGCTCCTGGCCAGCGGCAACAAGGCGAAGCTGCGGCGCAACCTGCAGCTCAGCGAAGAGGAACTCGAAGGGGTGTTCGGCCTCATCCGCTCCCTCAACCCGAGGCCTGGCGCAAGCATCTCCCCCTCGGGCGCCAGCTACGTGGAGCCCGATGTCTTCGTGCAGAAGAAGGAGGGACGCTGGGTGGTGTCGCTCAATCCCGACTGCACGCCAAAGCTGCGCGTGAATCCGGTCTATGCAGCCCTGGTGAAGCGCGCCGACAACAGCAGCGACAATGTCACCCTCAAGGACCACCTGCAGGAAGCGCGCTGGTTCCTCAAGAGCCTGCGGAGCCGCAACGAGACCCTGCTGCGGGTGGCCACCAAGATCGTGGAGATCCAGCAGGGCTTCTTCGAACAGGGCGAGGAAGCAATGAAGCCCCTGATCCTCAAGGACATCGCCGACGCCCTGGAGATGCACGAATCGACCATCTCGCGGGTCACCTCAAACAAGTACATGCACACCCCACGCGGTGTGCTGGAGTTCAAGTACTTCTTCTCCAGCCACCTGAGCACCACCAGCGGTACCGACGCCTCCGCCACTGCCACGCGCGCCCGCATCCGCAAGCTGATCCTCGCCGAGGATCCCAAGAAGCCCCTTTCCGACAACAAGATTGCCGCCCTGCTCTCCGAGGAGGGTATAAAGGTGGCCAGGCGCACCGTCGCCAAATACCGGGAAGCGATGGCAATTCCGCCATCCAATGAACGCAAACGTCTCGTTTAAACCCTTAAGGAGAACACTATGCAACTGAGCGTAACCGGTCATCACATCGAACTCACTGACGCCCTGCGCAGTTACGTGGAGGAGAAGATCAAGAAGATCGAACGCCATTTCGACCATGTCACCAATGTGCACGTAATCCTGAGCGTGGAGCGCCATCAACAGAAGGCCGAGGCCACGGTGCACGTGAGCGGCGCCGACGTCTTCGCCTACAAGCTGGATGACGACATGTATGCCGCCATCGATGGACTGATCGACAAGCTCGACCGGCAGATCATCAAGCACAAGGAGAAGATTCAGAAACGGGCCCGCGGCAACGGCAACAAGGCCGCCGTGGCTGCAGAGATGCCCGAGTAAAGGGATCCAGAACGGACCGGGAGGCGACAGTCATGCAGAACGCTCCATCATTCACTCCAGACGACTCCCGGTTCCGTCATGCTTCCTGAAGGTCTCCTCGAAGAGGAGCGCATCAGCCTCGGAGATCGCCTCGCCAGCAAGAAGAGGGTGCTGGAGCGGCTCGCCGCTCTCCTCACCACCGAGGGCAGGCCCCCTGGTACCGAACAGATCTATGAAAAGCTGCTGGAGCGGGAACGGCTCGGCAGCACCGGCATGAGCCATGGCGTCGCCATCCCCCATGCACGCATCAAGGGACTGCGCCAACCGCGCAGCGCCTTTCTGCGTCTGGACGAACCCATCGACTTCGATGCTCTCGACGGGCAACCCGTGGATCTCGTCTTTGGCCTGCTGGTGCCGGAACAGGCCACCGACGAACACTTGGCACTGCTGGCCGAACTGGCGCGGCTGTTCGCCAGTAGCCAGCGCTGCAACCGGGTGCGCAACGCCAAGAATGCCGCGGAAATCCGGCAGCTGCTCAATCCCGCCCCCCTGCCCGATGCAGCGTCAGATCACGGTTAGCGATCTGCTCGACGCCCTGCGCGAGCGGCTCAAGCTCCGGATCGTCACCGGGGAAGCAGGACTCCACCACATCATCTTCGATACCACCCGCGAAAAGAGCGGACACATCATTGCCGGGCCGCTCAACTACATCCATCCCACGCCGGTGCAGATCATCGGTCCCACGGAAAAGCGCTATCTCACCTCGCTCTCCAGCGAGGAACAGGCCAATGCGCTGGAGCGCCTGTTCGCCGCTTCACCGGCAGCCATCCTCATCACCAACCGCCAGAAACCCCTGGCCGCCTTGGAGAAACGCGCCCGGGAGACGGGCACGCCATTGCTCGCCTCCCCCCTCAGCGACTCCCTGGTGCTGGACAACCTCCAGTACTATGCCGCCCGCTTTCTCGCCGCCAAGACCACCCTGCACGGTGTCTTTCTCGAGGTGCTGGGCATGGGCGTGCTGCTCACCGGCCATTCCGCCGTGGGCAAGAGCGAACTGGCGCTCGAGCTGATCACCCGCGGGCACCGGCTGGTGGCGGACGATGCCCCGGAGTTCCGCCGTATCGCTCCCGACATCGTTGCCGGCAGCTGTCCGCCATTGCTGCGCGAATTCCTTGAGGTACGCGGGCTGGGCATCCTCAACATCCGCGCCATGTTCGGCGACAGCTCCATCGTCAACAACATGTACCTGCAGCTCATCATCCACCTCAAACGCATGAAACTGCAGGAGATTGCCGACATGGAGCGCCTGCAGGCCGTGGGCCAGAGCCGCAGCGTGCTCGGCGTGGAGATCCCACAGCTCACGGTGCCCGTGGCCCCCGGTCGCAACCTCGCCATCCTGGTGGAGACCGCGGTGCGCAACCACATGCTCAAGCTGAAGGGGTACGACGCTGCTGAACTGTTCATCGAGCGCCAGCGCCGGTCCATCGAGGAGTCCACCACGTGAGCATCGGCATCCTGCTCATCACCCACCCGGGAATCGGCACCGCCCTGCTGGCCAACACCAGCGCCCTGCTCGAAGCCTGCCCGCTGCAGACCCGCTGCCTGGAAGTTCCCCCTGACGTGGATCCCGACACGCTGGAGCGCCAGGCGCGCAGGGAACTGGACGAGATCGACGACGGCAGCGGCGTGCTCATACTCACCGACGCCTTCGGCTCCACCCCCAGCAACATTGCGCACCGCATCGCCGGGGATCACCGCACCCAGGTGGTTTCCGGGGTGAATCTGCCCATGCTGATCCGCATCTTCAACTACTGCAGTGACAGTCTCGACTCCCTCACGCGCAAGGCGGCCGAGGGCGGTATCCGCGGCATCCACGCCTCCCTTCAAGCCAACGACGACAGCGGATGAAGACCTGCCAGATCACCATCCCCAACAAGCTCGGCCTGCACGCACGGGCTGCGGCGAAGCTGGTGAGCACGGCCAACCGGTTCGTTGCGGAAGTCTACCTCGAGAAAGGCGAGACCCGGGTGAACGGGAAGAGCATTATGGGCGTGATGATGCTGGCCGCCAGCCAGGGCACGCGGCTCACCCTGATCACCGACGGCATCGACGAGGAGCCGGCACTGGAAGCGCTCTGCCAGCTGGTGGAAGCTGGCTTCGGAGAAATGGAGTGACCCTGGTACTCCAGGGCATCGGCGTGGACGCCGGAATCGGCACGGCCATCGGGCGCGTGGTGATGCTGGCAAGGGGCAACATCCAGGTGGAGCCGCGCATGCTCGACCACGGCGACGTGGAACAGGAGGTGAAGCGCTTCCTGCACGCCGTCGAGGAGGCAGCCGCCCAGCTGCGGAAGATCCGCCAGCAGATCCCGAAGGAGACGCCCGCCGACATCCTGGAGTTCATCGACACCCACCTGCTCATGCTCGAGGATAAGGCGATCTCCGAGGCGCCCGTGCAACTCATTCGCGAGGAAGGGTGCAGCGCCGAGTGGGCCCTGCAGCTGCGGCGCAACCAGATGATCAAGGTGTTCGAGGAGATGGAGGACGCCTACCTGCGCACCCGCAGGGACGATCTGGACCACGTGGTGAACCGCATCATGGGCATCCTGGTAGGGGAGCGGAAGCAGGATCCCTGGGACATCGAGGGCCACATCATCGTCTCGGAAGACCTCACTCCCGCGGATACCATCATGCTGCATCACCAGGGAGCGGCCGGACTGGTCACCGAGTTCGGCAGTCCCATGTCCCACACTGCCATCCTGGCACGCAGCCTCGGCATTCCCGCCGTGGTGGGCGCGCACGGTGCCACCACCCTGCTGGAACCGGGGGAGACCGTGGTGCTGGACGCCGGCAACGGCGCCGTGCTCTGTGAGTGTGACGCATCGACACTGGATTTCTTTTGCCACCAGATACAGCGCGAGCAGGCGCATCGCCACTCGCTGCAGGCGCTCAGGCACGCACCGGCCATCACGCGGGATGGCGAGCAGATCACCCTGTGGGCGAACATCGAACTGCCGGAGGACATCGCCACGGTACGGGAATCGGGCGCCCTGGGCATCGGCCTGTACCGTACCGAATTTCTCTACATGAACCGCGAGCGCCTGCCGGACGAGGAAGAGCACCTCGAGGCCTACCTGAAAGTGGTCAGGGGCCTGGAAGGCCTTCCCGTGACCATCCGCACCCTGGACCTGGGCGCGGACAAGCCCTGTGCACACCACCCGGAATCCACCGCCTGCATCAACCCCGCCCTCGGCCTGCGGGCCATCCGGCTGTGCCTGAAGGAGACTGCCATCTTCCGCACCCAGATCAGGGCCATCCTGCGCGCCTCGGCGGAAGGCGACGTGCGCCTGATGCTGCCCCTGCTCACCAACGTCTGGGAAGCACAGCACGCCCGCGCCATCATCGACGACGAGATCCACAACCTGCAGGGCGCGGGCGTTCCCATCGATCCGGACATTCCCATCGGCGCCATGCTCGAGACCCCGGCCGCCGCCATCACCGCGGAGCACTTCGCCCGCCTCTTCGACTTCCTCTCCATCGGCACCAACGACCTGATCCAGTACACCCTGGCCGTGGACCGCTCCGACGACAGCGTGGCCCATCTCTACGACCCCGTGCACCCCGCCGTCCTGCAGCTCATCGACCACATCGTGCAGGCCTGCCGGGAACAGGAGAAGCCGGTTTCCATCTGCGGTGAAATGGCCGGCGATCCCCGCTACCTGCCGGTGGTGCTGGCGCTGGGGCTGAAGACACTCAGCATGCAACCCTCGGCACTGCTGGAAGCCAAGCAGCGCATCCGCGGCCTCTACTGGTGGAAACTGCGCCGGCATTCGGCCCGGCTGCTGCAGGACGACGATCCCATGCAGATCCAGCGCCAGGTCGCGCAACTGGGCGAGGAATAGCGCCGGAATAATTACCAAGGCTACGTCAGCTAACTCGGGGCTGGGCGGATACCTGCTCGGAAAACCGCCGTAAATACATCCATGTAGTCTCTGCGTCGGCATCCCTGCCTCCGAAGTTTTCCAAGCAGCTACCCGCCCCGCTTTCAATAGCTTACGCCTTGGATTCAACTCGTAAGTGCAACTCGATCTAGAGCGGGAGGGTAAGCTGCGGTAGCATCACGGCTTACTCAATCCACCAAGAGAGAGGAGCACGATGAGAGGCTACACGCAGCTTACCCGAGATGAACGATACCAGATCTATGC
>QNZQ01000113.1 GCA_003972985.1 Gammaproteobacteria bacterium
TGATCGGTGGTTGGAACGGCGGGTACCGAGTTCATTTCAGACTCCTTGAGATGGTGGTGAATCGACGATATTTTACGACAGAACAATGAGTTAGGTCTTAAGTTAATGACATTGACGCTAAACTACCCACTCGATCAGGGGAAGAGCCCAGAAACTCTCGGCCCAGGCGTAGCTCCAGCTGCGGCCGGTGCCGGACTCCAGCTGCCGCAGCAGGGCATCACCGGGAAGCGCTTCTCCCGGCCACACCTGCCGCACCTCCACCAGTAGTCGTGCCGCCACGCCATACTGGCGCCAATCCAGCTCCGCCACCCGCATCTCACTGCCACATTCGGCGCAGCGCCAGCGGGATGTGGCATCCTCCTGCCACTGTGGCAACCGTTCCTTCCAGCCCGGAACCGCCGCCCCGCAGCCCTGACAACGGGGGCGCCCCCGCTGCGGTGCCACCCTCAGGCGGGGCCGGGACTCCTCCCGCAGTCGCAAATGGGTGAAGTCGACATCCCCTTCCTCCGCCGGCTCCAGCTTCAGGTGCGGCGAACAGCCGGCAAAGGTGATGTGCCCGAAGAAGTTCCCGCCCACCCGATAACGGCCTTCTCCCAGGGAATCACCGAGAAACCCGCACTGGCGCAGAACGGCTTCCACCTGTTGCGCGGGTGGCGGTTCATCCAGTACGGGCAGCGGAAAGAGGTAGAGACTGGTATTCATGGTCGGGGATTGAAACCGGGCGTGGATGCTAGAATGTACCACCTGTTTCCCGAGGATACCCCATGCGCCTCTGCCTGCTCCTTTTCGCCCTCTTGCTGACCCCGCCCGCGCTGGCGGCAAAACTGCCGGTGGCGGTGAGCGTACTGCCGCAGAAGACCTTCGTCGAAGCGGTGGGCGACGGCGCCGTTGAAGTGCAGGTGATGGTGGACAAGGGCTTCAATCCCACCACCTGGCAGCCCACCCCGCGGCAGCTGACGCGCCTCACCCGCACCCGGCTCTACGTGCGTGCCGGTGTGCCCTTCGAAAAGAGCTGGATGCAGCGCTTCCGCACCGTCAATCCCGGCATGGAAGTGCTGGACATGCGCGAGGGGCTGGACCTGATCCCCCTGGAGAGCGGCGCGGGCGACCCCCACGTCTGGACCGACCCGCGGATGGTGAAGCAGCACGCCGCCCGCCTGCGCGAGACCCTGATCCGCCTGGACCCGGAGCACCGCCAGACCTACGAAACGGGCTACCGCGACTTCGCCGGCGAACTGGACGCGCTGGACGCGGAACTGGCGAAAAAGCTGGCCCCGCTGAAGGGAAAGCATTTCCTGGTATTCCACCCCGCCTGGAGCTACTTCGCCCGCCGCTACGGCCTGAAGCAGCTCTCGGTGGAACACGAGGGAAAGGAGCCCAATGCCTGGTCCCTGGCCCGCCTCATCGACCGGGCAAGGGCGCTGGGCATCCGCACCATCATCGTCCAGCCCCAGCACAGCAACGCCACCGCGAAGGTGGTGGCCAGGGCGCTGAAGGGGAAGCTGGTGGAGGTGGATCCCCTTTCCGAGGACTACTTCGGCACCCTGCGGCGCCTGGCCGACGTGCTCCGGGAAGCCGCCTCGTGAACGCGGAAAACGTCATCGAGGTGAAACAGGTCTCCTTCGCCTACGGCGACGTGCCGGTGCTGGAGAAGGTGGACCTGGAGGTGCCGGAGGGAGAGTTCCTGGGCATCGTCGGCCCCAACGCCGGCGGCAAGAGCACCCTGCTGAAGCTGCTGCTGGGCCTGCTCCAGCCACAGCAGGGAGAGATCCGTATCTTCGGCCAGCCGCCGGTGAAGGCGCGCCGCTTCATGGGCTACGTGCCCCAGTACCCCGCCTTCGCCCGCGACTTCCCCGTGACCGTCGAGCAGGTGGTGCTCATGGGACGCCTGGGCACGGGCCGCCTGGTGGGCGGCTACAGCCGCCGCGATCACCGGATCGCCGCCAGGGTGATGGCAGAGGCGGAGATCGCAGACCTGGCCCGGCGCCGCATCGACCAGCTCTCCGGCGGGCAGCTGCAGCGGGTGCTAGTGGCCCGCGCCCTGGCCTGCGAGCCGCGCATCCTGCTGCTCGACGAGCCCACCGCCAACATCGACATGCGCGTGGAGAACGAGCTCTTCGACCTGCTCAGGCAGCTCAATGAACGCATGACCATACTGGTGGTATCACACGACATCGCCTTCATCTCCGGCTACGTCCACCGCGTCGCCTGCCTCAACCGTACCCTGGTCTGTCACCGCACCGAGGAGATCGATGCCCAGGCGATCAAGGAACTCTACGGCGGCGAGGTACGCATGGTCCACCACCACTATCACTGACAGGGACGCATGAATCTGCTGAGCGATTACAGTTTCCTTCAGACCGCCTTCATCGCCGGCCTGCTCGCCAGCATCGGCTGCGGCGTCATGGGCAGCTACGTGGTGGTGAAACGCATCGGCTACATGGCCGGAGGCATCTCCCACAGCGTGCTCGGCGGCATGGGCGCTGCACTCTTCTTCGGTTTCTCGCCCCTGGGCGGGGCCCTGGCCGCAGCGCTGCTGGCGGCGCTGCTCATCGGCTGGATCAAGCTGCGCTGGCAGGCCCAGGAAGACACCCTCATCGGCGCGGTGTGGGCGGTGGGCATGTCCATCGGCGTCATCTTCATCGCCCGCACTCCGGGTTACAGCACCGACCTGCTGAGCTACCTGTTCGGCAACATCCTGCTGGTCTCCCGGGAGCAGCTGTGGCAGATCCTGGTTCTCGACCTGCTGGTCATCGGCCTGGTGCTGGCCTTCTACCGACAGTTCCTCGCGGTCTCTTTCGACGAGGAGTTCGCCCGCCTACGCGGCATCCCGGTGACCTTCTTCTATCTGCTGTTCCTCTGCCTGGTGGCCCTCACCGTGGTGCTGCTGGTGCAGGTGGTGGGCCTGATCCTGGTGATCGCCCTGCTCACCCTGCCCGCCGCCATCGCCGGCCACCACGTGCAGACCCTGGGACGCATGATGGCGCTGGCCAGCCTGCTGGGAATGCTCTTCACCACCGCGGGCATCGCCCTCTCCTATTTCTGGGATCTCCCCTCGAGCCCGGTGATCATCCTGGTGGCCGGGCTCGCCTACCTGCTTTCGGCGGTGTTCAGCGAATGGCGCCACCAGCGCCGGGCCGTGGCGGCTGCAGGATGAAACGGCTGCTCATCGCACTGGTGCGCGGCTACCAGCTCCTCGTCAGCCCGGTGCTGGGCAACAACTGCCGCTACTCGCCGAGCTGTTCCGCCTACACCATCGAGGCCATGGAGAAACACGGCCCCCTGCGCGGTCTGTGGATGGGCATCCGGCGCGTGGGGCGCTGCCATCCCTTCCACGAGGGAGGCTACGACCCGGTTCCCGACCCCGAGGAGAAACACAAGGATGCCCACTGATATCTTCAGCAGCATCGACCATTACCAGGAGGCCTTCACCACCGGGCTCGAACGGCTGCTCGACAGCGACAAGCTCGGCGCCTTCATCCTGGTGCTGGCCAACGCGGCCTACGACGAAAGACTCCACCAGCACCTCGAGGAACGGCTCCGTCAGCGTTACGAGGAACATGCCCTGGCCCTGGTGGAGGAACTGCGCCGCGGCTGCGGCAGCCTCCACGCCGAAGACGATCTCGTGGTGTTCCTGAAGCTGATGGCACTGGGGCTGGACAATCTCGAACCTGCCCGTCACCGCAAGGTGGGCCCCTGGGAGCTGCAGTACAATCAGCTGCGCGCCTTTCGTCCTTCACGCATGAGCCGGGCAAGAGTGGAGACGCTGTACGCGCCCTTCGATGAACAGGGCTTCCACTTCAACAAGCCCTTCCTGCGGGACGAGCTGATCTGGGAAGGGGAACTGCTGGGGCACCCTGGGCGCCTCTACTACAACAAGTTTCCCTTTGCCCCCCTGCACGCCCTGCTGGTCCTGGACCCGGAACGGAACCGTCCCCAGTTCCTCGATGCCGCCACCCATGAGCTGGCCTGGCAGCTGCTGGAACGGATCGGCGGGCACCTGCCCTTCACCGGGCTGGGCTACAACGCCCGCGGCGCCTATTCCTCCATCAACCATCTCCACCTGCAGCTCTATTCGGGCAAGGTGGGCGGCTATCCCGTGGAGGATGCACGCTGGCGGCACAACGGCGGGACGCAGGCCTGGCCCCTGCCGGTCGAGCGGCACCAAGACCCGGAAGCCTCATGGAAACGGATCGAGGAACTCCATGCCGGGAACATCACCTACAATCTGCTCTACCGGCCCGGCCTGGTCTATATCGTGCCGCGGGCCATGCAGGGCAGCTACGAACACGACGCCTGGACCAGCGGCTTCGCCTGGGCAGAACTGGCCGGGGCCGTCACCACCTCCTGCAAAAGGGATTTCGAGGCGCTGGGCGCCGGGGAGATCGACGCGGAAATGAGGAAACTGGTCCCGTGACGAGACTCTATTCGCTGGTGGAATCCGCTGGCCACCCCAACCTCTCTCCACTCTACCGGCGCATGAAGCTGGAGGAACAGCGTTTCGCGAGCATGCGCAAGCTGCTCTCGGCTGTGAAACGACAGCCGCCGGATTTCATCGTGGCCGAGTTCTTCTACGGCTACAGCAACGACTACGCCGGCATCACCATCAGCAACCTGGACGTCCTGCTCTACGGTCTGCAGAAGTATGCACCCGGCTGCCGCTGCATCGTGCTAGTTTCGCAGGAAGAGCGAGAGTATGTTGATCAGCTGCAGAACATTTTTCCACTTCATGAAATTCTGGTCCAGCCAGTAGGCGAGGCGCAGATGGAGATGGTGCTGAAACAGGCCTGAAAGCAGTTTCCCACCCACAGGAAAAAGCCCCGCCGGCAAGCCGGCAGGGAATTCCCTGATGAGTCGGTTCCCGGGCAGTGTCTGCCCGGGATGGCTCACAAGTATGGTATTCACTTGCTGTCCGACAGCCTGTCCTTCGTTTCCACACCCTTGTGCAACGTTATCTGGAACATGTTTTCAACTCCTGAATCTGCAGCGAACCGGAAACCCGTTCGCCTTCCCCGGCCGTTTGTGCAGTAACCGTGCCAGCACTACAAAACCGTGCCCTGACAGTGGGTTACGATCATCTGGCCATCACAGTGCGGATCGGAACAGCACGAAGCTGTCTCCATTGGGAGACACTCCTGGTGCCTAATCCACTAACTGGCTGATATTATTGATCGAAAGCCTGTCGCCATAAGGTGACAGTTCGATACCGGCAAATCTCTCGGGCAGAATTGCGCCATGCGTGCCAGGATTTCCACCTCCATCCGCCAGCTCGCCCTGTTGGGCTTTGCCCTGGTCGTGCTGCCCCTTGCCGTGGGGCTGGTGAGCACGGTGCTGCAGGTGGACCGGCTGGCGCTGGGCATGGAAAGAGCCCTGGGAACCACCACCCAGGCCGTCGAGGCAGGACGCCTCATCGCTAGCCAGGCGCTGAGCATGGAACGCAGTGCCGAGCAGTACCTGCTGCTCGGCGATGTTGCCCTGCTCCTGAGGTACGAGTCCTCGCGCAACCGGCTGGCGGAGGAGATCGAGCGACTCGAGGCACTGAGTACCGACCGGAAGCTCTCGCGCAGGCTGGAATCGCTGAAACAGCGCGAGGAAGCACTCTACCGCAAGCTCCTGGCCACCAGCGACGAGGAACTGGGCAAGGTGCGGCTCACCACGGGCGAGCGGCTGTCCGAAGTGGTGCGCCCCATCCCTTTCGAGGTCACGCGCATGGTTACCCGCAACAGCGAACAGATGAGCCAGCGGGTGGCTGAAGTGCAGAAGCGGCTGCTATGGCAAGCGCTGGCACTGATCCCCCTGGCGCTGCTGATGGCGGCCCTCTTCGGCACCCTCATCTCGCGCCCCCTGCGCCGGCTCGGCGCCACCATCCGCAGGCTGGGCGAGGGCCACTTCAGCGAGCCGGTGGAGATCAAGGGCCCCCAGGACATACGGCAGCTGGCGGAGGAGCTGGAATGGATGCGGCAGCAGCTCGCGGCGCTGGACGAGCAGAAACTGCAGTTCCTGCGCCACATCTCCCACGAGCTCAAGACACCGCTCACGGCCATCCGCGAGGGAGCCGGCCTGCTGCACGAAGAGGTGACCGGCCAGCTCACCGAGGAACAGCGGGAGGTCACCCGCATCCTGGAAGAGAGCAGCCACCAGCTGCAGGGACAGGTGGAGAGCCTGCTCAATTTCAACCTCGCGCTGGCACAGCAGAAGCGCGGAAAGGGCCATCCGCTCGACCTGGAGCCTCTGGTACGAAGCGTCGTGGACAGGCACCGGCTGCCGGCACAGGCACGCAACATCCGGCTGGAACTCCAGCTGCAGCCGGCCTGGGTGTCGGCGGTGGAAGGCCAGCTACGCCTGATCATCGACAACCTGCTCTCCAACGCCATCAAGTACACTCCCGACGGGGGCTGGGTTCAGCTGGTGTTGAGATGCGCCGGCGGGCGGGTGGAGCTGGACGTATCGAACAGCGGCGCCGGCATCGCCCGCGAGGACCGGCCGCACATCTTCGAGCCCTTCTACCAGGGCAAGTCGGTCTCCCATGGTCCGCTCAAGGGCACTGGCCTGGGGCTCTCCATCGTGCTCCACTACGTGATGCTGAACGAAGGTGACATCAAACTGCTGGAAGTGGAGGAAGGCGCCTGTTTTCGCGTCATCTTCCCTTCCCTGGAGGGAAACAGCAAATGTATCGCTCACTGAGCCTGCTGCTCGCACTGGCAATGGCCGGCTGCGCCTCCACGCAGGACTCGCCACCCGCGGTGACGCTGCCCGATCTCCAGCCGCCACGCAGCTGTACCGACCTGTTGGGATTCTATGAAGCCGCCAGCCTCATGCCGGGCAAGGAGCGGCTGCGCCAGAAGCAGCAGCTCTCCACTTGGCTGAAACTCACAGGCCATCCCTGTGACCGCCTGCGGCTGGCGCTGCTCCTGGCCACGCCCCTGGGAAGCATCGAGGACAAGCGCCGCGCGGTAAGGCTGCTGGAAAAGGTGCTCGCCAGCGAAGGCATGGAGCCAGAGGAGCTGCGGCTGGCCGGCCTGCTGCGGGACCAGCTGCAGCAGCAGATCTGGGCCTTGGCACAGAGCGCACGCCTCAAACGACAACTGGAAGAAACCCGGCAGACTGCCGAAACGCTGCAGCAGGAGAACACCCACCTGGAATCCCTGCTGGAACGACTCAAGACCATCGAACGGAACTTCAATGAACAGGAACAGGCCATTATCACCCCTGCAACCCCTTCTCCAGCCAACGGGAAAGGGAAGAATCCTGCTGGTCGACGATGACCCCAGCCTGATCAAGCTGCTCTCGTTGCGCCTGCGGGCCAACGGCTTCGAGGTGGAAACCGCCGCCAACGGCCGCGAGGCGCTGGTGAAACTGGCGGCGGCCCAGCCCCAGTTGCTGATCACCGACCTGCGCATGGAGGAGATGGACGGCATGACGCTGTTCGAAGAGGTGCACGCCCGCTACCCGGCGCTGCCCGTGATCATTCTCACCGCCCACGGCACCATTCCCGATGCCGTGGAAGCGACGCACAAGGGGGTGTTCAGTTACCTCACCAAGCCCTTCGACAGCCGTGAGCTGCTGCACTGTATCGAGACCGCCCTTACCCAGAGCGGCGCCGTCAACGGCCAGGAAAAGCCGCAGGACGACAGCTGGCGCAAGTCGATCATCTGCCAGAGCAGCGCCATGGAGGAGCTCCTGGAGCAGGCGCGGCGCATCGCCCGCAGCGACGTGAGCGTGCTCATCCAGAGCGAGAGCGGCACCGGCAAGGAGCTGCTGGCCCGCGCCATCCACGACGCCAGCCACCGCGCCAAGGGTCCCTTCGTGCCGATCAACTGTGCCGCCATTCCCGAGAACCTGCTCGAGTCGGAACTCTTCGGTCACCGCAAGGGCGCCTTCACCGGTGCCGATCGCAACCGCACCGGCCTCTTCGAGACCGCCCACGGCGGCACCCTGTTCCTGGACGAAATCGGCGACATGCCCCTGGAGTTCCAGGCCAAGCTGTTGCGGGTGCTGCAGGAAGGCGAAGTGCGGCCCGTGGGCGCCACCGAATCCATCCCGGTGGACGTGCGCATCATCTCCGCCACCCACGCCGACCTGGAAACGGCCATTGCCGCCGGCAGCTTCCGCGAGGATCTCTACTACCGGCTCAACGTGATGATGCTGGAGATGCCCCCTCTGCGGGAACGGCGCGAGGACATTCCACTTCTCGCCAGCCATTTTCTCGACCATGTGCGCCAGCGCAACAGCGACTGCCTGGCCCGCTCCTTCGCTCCCGAGGCCATGGAAGCGCTCATGGCCGCGCCCTGGCCCGGCAACATCCGCCAGCTCCTCAACGTGGTGGAGCAGACCGCGGCCCTGTCGGTGACCCCGGTGATCTCCGCCTCGCTGGTGGAGCGTGCGCTACGCGGCAAGACCGGCAGCATCATGCCTCTGGCCCAGGCGCACAACGAGTTCGAGCGCGACTACCTGATCCGCATCCTGCGCATGACCCAGGGCAACGTCACCCGCGCCGCCAAGCTCGCCGGGCGCAACCGTACCGAGTTCTACAAGCTGCTCAACCGGCACAAGCTCGAGGCGGCGCTGTTTCGCAACCGGGAAAAAGCCGGCAAGACCCCGGGATGAAATTCAGAGGTCGAGCAGCCACTCCTGCGGAAGGCGGTAGTCATGTCGCTCGCCCGAGGTGGCGGTGAAGGCCAGCCGCACCGCCTGCAATTTCAGATCCTCCACTCCGTCATCGCCGTGCAGCCGGTCACCCACCACCGGGAACCCGGCTTCGGCCAGGTGGCGGCGGATCTGGTGCTTGCGCCCGGTTTCGATCTCCACCGCCAGCAGGCTGAGATCTTTCGCTTCATCGAAGGCAAGAAGGCTGGCCCGGGTGAGCGCCTTGCGGCCATCCAGGTCGGCGTCGAACTGCTGCACTCCCCCGGGAAAGCGGCCGTGGACCAGCACGCGGTATTCCTTGCGGATGGCCCGCTCGCGAAACCGTTGCGACAGCTCACGGGCGCTGCGTCGGGCGTGGGCGACCAGGATGAGCCCGGATGCCGCCCGGTCCAGGCGGTGCACGATGAAGGCGTTGCGCCGCGGTTCGAGGTGGGTCTCCGCCCAACGCGCAATGCTGCAGTGATCACCCCAGCGGCTGCCCTGGGAAAACATGCCGGGCGGCTTGTACCACACCGACCAGTCGCCTTCGTCCGCCACGAGCTGCGCCGGCGGTGGCGATGTCTCCTGGATCTGCGGATCGAAATAGAAATGCAGCCGGTCGCCCTCTCGCAGGCGTCGGCCCGCACGACGCAGCCGGGCCACGTTGCCGCCCCGCTCCAGCCACAGGGCGCCATTGGCCATGGCGCGCTTGATCCGCCCCATGGCGAGGCCGGTGACGGGCGCGAGCAGGGCCGGCGCATCCGTTTCTTCCTCCACGATGAGGTGGTATTCACGACGCTCCATGGGTTCCTTCCTGTATAGTTGCCGGTTTTCCACACCTGCCGGAGCCAACCATGAGCGACTCCATCGACCAACTCAACGAACGCCTGCTCCGCTTCGCCCGGGAGCGGGACTGGGAACAGTTCCACTCCCCCAAGAACCTGGCCATGGCCCTCGCCGGGGAAGCCGGCGAGCTGCTGGAGCACTTCCAGTGGCTCACCGAGGAGGAGAGCGAAAACCTCCCGGAGAACAAGAAGCAGGCCGTGGCCATGGAACTGGCGGACATTCTCATCTACCTGGTGCGCCTGAGCCAGCGCCTCGATATCGATCTCATGGATGCCGCCTGGCAGAAAATCTCTCTCAATGAAAAGCGCTATCCCGTGGACAAGGTCAAGGGCGACGCGCGAAGGGCGGAGGAGTACGAGGAGTAGCCGCAGGCTGGACAAAGCGCCGCAACAACCACTCCCGGATGTCCGCCACCTCCTCGGCACAGACCGAATGGGCCATGTCGTACTCGTGCCACTCCACCTCGTGCCCCTGGGCCAGCAACCGCTCCCGCGCCGCCACTCCCGCCTCGTAGGGCACCACGGTGTCCATGCGACCATGGGCCTGGAATATCTGCCGCGGCAGGGCCTGGTCCGGCATCACCTGTTGCGGCAGGTAGGTAGAGAGCGCCATCACGCCCGCCAGCGGCTCGCTGCTGTGCAGCGCCGCGGCGAGGGCAACGAGGCCGCCCTGGGAGAAGCCGGCCAGCACCACCCGCTCGGGCGGCACGCCCCGGGCCGTTTCTTCCGCCACCAGTCCCTGCAGGTACTCCGCCGAGCGCAGGATCCCTTCCACGTCGATGACCGCGCCGATATCGCTGCCGTAGATATCGTACCAAGCGGGCATCACGTAACCGCCGTTCACCGTCACCGGGATGGCCGGCGCGTTGGGAAAGACGAAGCGCACGCCCAGCTCCTCGGGCAGGCGCAGGCCGGGAACGATGGAGAGGAAGTCGCGGCCATCGGCACCCAGGCCGTGCAGCCAGATGACGCTGTGACGAACCTCTCCCCTGGGGTCGAGTTCGATGGGAGGTGGGGCATCCATTGGTGGCTTCTGGTGAACCTAAAATCGTTATACTAGCGACTTTGAACTCGGCGATACACACCACCATGCGCGCCACTGCCCTCCTCCTGCTCCTCGCCATCCTGCTCGCCACGGTTGGCTGCGGCCACAAGGGACCGCTCTACCTGCCCCAACCCGACCAGCAACAGAAGAACTGATCCATGGACCATTTCGACTACCGTAACGACCAGCTCCATGCCGAGGAAGTACCCCTGGAGCAGATCGCCCGGGAGCACGGCACCCCCTGTTACGTCTACTCCCGTGCCACCCTGGAGCGCCACTGGCGCGCCTTCGACGACGCCTTTTCCGACCACCCGCACCTGGTCTGCTACGCGGTAAAGGCCAACTCCAACCTAGCGGTGCTGGACCTGCTGGCACGCCTCGGCTCGGGCTTCGACATCGTCTCCCTAGGCGAACTGGAACGGGTGATCAAGGCAGGCGGGCGCCCCGACCGCATCGTCTTCTCCGGCGTGGGCAAGCGGGTGGACGAGATGGAGCGGGCGCTGGAACTGGGCATCCGCTGCTTCAACGTGGAATCGGAAGCGGAACTGGAACGCCTCTCCGAGGTGGCCAGCGCGCACGGCACCGAGGCGCCCCTGGCCCTGCGCGTCAATCCCGACGTGGATGCCGGCACCCACCCCTACATCTCCACCGGCCTCAAGGAGAACAAGTTCGGCGTACCCATGGAAGAGGCGCTGCGCCTCTACCGCAAGGCGCTGACGCTTCCCGGCCTGAAGATCTCCGGCATGGACTGCCACATCGGCTCCCAGCTCACCGAGCTGTCGCCCTTCCTCGACGCCCTCGACCGGCTGCTGGTGCTGGTGGAGCAGCTCCAGGCCGAGGGCATCGTCATCGATCACCTCGACCTGGGCGGCGGCCTGGGGGTGCGCTACCGGGACGAGAACCCGCCCTCCCCGGCCGAGTATGCCCGCGCCCTCTCCCAGCGGCTGGAAGGGCGCGATCTGGAGATCTTCGTGGAGCCGGGCCGCGCCATCGCCGCCAACGCCGGAGTGCTGCTCACGCGCGTGGAATACCTCAAGCCCACCGAGGCGAAGGAGTTCGCCATCATCGACGCCGCCATGAACGACCTGCTGCGCCCCGCCCTCTACCAGAGCTGGCAGGACATCGTACCAGTGGACGCCAACGCCCGGGGACGCGACGGCTGTTACGACCTGGTGGGACCGGTATGCGAGACCGGCGACTTCCTCGGCAAGGAACGGCAACTCAGCCTCCGCCCCGGCGACCTGCTGGCGGTACGCTCCGCCGGCGCCTACGGCTTCACCATGGCCTCCAACTACAATAGCCGCCCGCGACCCGCCGAAGTGATGGTGGACGGCGACCAAGTCCACCTGGTACGGGAACGGGAAAAGCTGGAAGACCTGTGGCGCGGGGAACACCTGATCCCCTGAAGGCAGCGATCCCGGACTTTCGCGGCCGGGGGGCCGCTCCTACAGGCGGGCGGAACCGGGTATGATGGGCGCTCTCACGCGATAACTTCAATTCAGGCATGCACCTTCCCCGCACCCCGGAACCCGAGGAGCTGATGGACGAGGCGGAACAGGCCCGCGCCTATGCCGAGGCCGATTTCTCTGACGCCAACGAGCGCTTCCTGGAGCTGTTCGACCTGCTTCACCCGGAACCCTTCGACGGCACTGCCGTGGACCTGGGCTGCGGTCCCGCGGACATTCCCCTGCGCTTCGCCCGCCGCCACCCCGGCGCGCGCATCGATGCCGTGGACGGCGCACCCGCCATGCTGGCGCTGGCCGGTCAGGCGCTGGAGCAAGCCGGCCTGGAGGCGCGTATCCGGCTCCACTGCCACCACCTGCCGGCCACGGCACTTCCCCGCGGTGCATACGATGCGGTGCTTTCCAACAGCCTGCTGCACCACCTGAAAGACCCCGGCGACCTGTGGCGCACCCTTCGCCACTGCGCGGCTCCCGGCGCCGCGGTGCTCGTCATGGATCTGCTGCGCCCCCCTTCCACCGCAGCGCTGGATGCCCTGGTACGGGAGTACGCCGCCGACGCTCCCGAGGTGTTGCGCCGCGACTTCCGCGCCTCCCTGCACGCCGCCTACACCCCCGAAGAGGTGCAGGCACAGCTCGAGCAGGCCGGCCTGTACCACCTGAAGGTGGAGCAGGTGAGCGACCGCCACCTCGCGGTGAGGGGATTCCTGCCATGAAGCTGAAGTTCACCAAGATGCACGGTCTGGGCAACGATTTCGTAGTCTTCGACGCCATCAACCAGAAAGTGGAGCTGTCACCGGAACAGCTGCGCTTCATCGCCGACCGTCGCTTCGGCATCGGCTGCGACCAGGTGCTGCTGGTGGAACCCCCGCGCCTGCCCGGCACCGAGTTCCACTACCGCATCTTCAACGCCGACGGCTCGGAGGTGGAACAGTGCGGCAACGGCGCCCGCTGTTTCGCCCGCTTCGTGCGCGAAAAAGGGCTCACCAGCCACGATGTCATTGACGTGGGCACGGCCGCCGGTCCCATCCGCCTCTTCATCGAGGGTGACCAAGTACGTGTCAACATGGGTGCCCCGGTGCTCGAACCCGGGCGCATTCCCTTCATCGCCGACGAACAGAAGCCGAGCTACCGTATCGAGGTGGAGGGGCAGCGGCTGGAGATCGGGGCCGTCTCCATGGGCAATCCCCACGCGGTGCTCCGGGTGGACGACGTGACCTCGGCACCGGTGAAACGCCTAGGGCCGCTTCTGGAGTCCCACCCGCGATTCCCCGAGCGGGTGAACGTTGGCTTCATGGCGGTGCGCTCGCCCCGCGAGATCGACCTGCGGGTCTACGAGCGGGGTGCGGGCGAGACCCTCGCCTGCGGCACCGGGGCCTGCGCCGCGGTGGTGGCCGGGCGCCTGCAGGGCCTGCTCGACGAAGAGGTGACGGTGCATCTGCGCGGCGGCGATCTTGTGGTAAGCTGGACAGGCGGCGCAGCTCCCGTCTGGATGACGGGCCCGGCCACCACGGTATTCGAGGGTGTGATAGAACCATGAACGACAGCATCGACCAGGATCACGAGCGCGAGATCGCTGAATACCTGCTCAGCCACCCCGATTTCTTCGTGCGCAACGAGGAGGTGCTCAACGACCTCGAAGTCCCGCACAGGACCGGCGATGCCGTGTCGCTCATCGAGCACAAGGTACGCATGCTCCAGGACAAGGCCAACCAGTACCAGAAACAGCTCCAGGAGCTGATCGCGGTGGCGCGCGAGAACGAGCAGCTCAACCAGCGGCTGCACCGGCTCACCCTCAATCTCATCGAGTCCACCTCGGTGGAAGAGGTGCTGGCCACCCTCCAGGACGAGCTGCGCGACCGCTTCAACGCCGATGCAGTGGAACTGAAACTCTTCTCCACCGAGGACCTGAAGGAGGCCCAGGTGAGCGAGGCGGGCATGGCCATCTTCCGCAAGTTCATGCACACCGACAAGCCCACCTGCGGGCCCCTCAAGGGCGAGAAGCTCAAGGTGCTCTTCGGCGACCAGGCGGGTGAAGAGGGGTCGGCCGCGCTGATTCCCATCCGCACCAGCGACCTGTCGGGCGTGCTGGCCATCGGCAGCCGGGACCGGGAGCGTTTCCACTCGGGCAAGGGCGTGGACTTTCTCGTACGCCTGGGCGAACTGGTGAGCCTTACCCTCCAGGCGGTGAGCGCGCGCCACCCGCGATGAACGGCGCCGCCGGCGACCGGCTGGTCGAAGGATTCCTGAACCATCTCGCCAACGAACGCCGCCTCTCGCCACGCACCCTGGACGCCTACCGCCGCGACCTGGCCGACTTCTCCCGCTGGAACGAGGAACACGGAGAGATTCCCTGGCCGCGACTGCGCCAGGTGGAGATCCGCAACTACGCCGCTACCCGCCATCGCCAGGGGCTCTCCGGCAGGAGCCTGCAGCGGCGCCTCTCGGCCCTGCGCAGCTTCTTTCGCTACCTGGTCCGCGAGGGCCATATGAGGCAGGATCCCGCCCAGGGAGTGAGGGCCCCGAAAAGCACACGCAAGCTGCCCGCCACCCTGGAGGTGGACCAGATCGATGCGCTGCTCACACCCGTGGACGACGATCCCCTGAGCCTGCGCGACAGCGCCATGCTGGAGCTGCTCTACTCCTCGGGGCTGCGCCTGGCGGAACTGGTGTCACTGGACCTGGGCGACCTGGACCTGCGCGAGGCGATGGTGGAGGTCACCGGCAAGGGCGCCAAGACCCGCCGCCTGCCGGTGGGCCGGATGGCGCGTGCCGCGCTGGAGAAGTGGCTGAAGGTGCGCGGCACCCTCGCCAGGACCGATGAGCCGGCGCTCTTCGTCAGCCAGCGCGGCAACCGCATCAGTCCGCGCTCGGTACAGGCGCGCATCGACCTGCAGGCACGCCGCCAGGGGGCGCCCCGCCACGTTCATCCCCACCTCATGCGCCACTCCTTCGCCAGCCACCTGCTGGAATCCTCGGGCAACCTGCGCGCCGTGCAGGAGCTGCTCGGCCACGCCGACATCGGCACCACCCAGATCTACACCCACCTCGACTTCCAGCACCTGGCCCAGGTCTACGACCGGGCGCATCCGCGGGCCAGGAGGAAAAAGAAAGGGGAAAATGGCTGATTCCAGGGCCCCGCCAGGCCACCCCGTGAAAACCCTCGACATCCATACCCACCTGCTCAACCCGGCGGTGAAATTCGAGCGGCTCTTCGACCGCCTGGCGGTGCGCTTCTTCGCCCGGCGCCTGGGCATCGAACCGGCCAGGCTGAGGGCCGATCCCTACGGCGCCTACGTGCAGGCCATGGCCGATGCGCTGCGCGCTTCCAGGCAGGTGGAAAGGGCCTGCCTCTTCCCCGTGGACGCGCGCTTCGACACCCGCGGCCGGCAGACCCATCGCGACCCCACCGTGTGCGCTTTCACCGAGGACGTGCTGGCGGTGGCCGCCCGCCACCCGGATTGCTTCATCCCCTTTCTCTCGGTGAACCCGCAAAGGCCCGACGCCCTGGAACTGCTGGAGCAGTACGCGCAGCTGGGCTGCCGGGGCGCCAAGTTCCTGCAGAACTACTGGCGGCTGGACCTGAACCAGGAGAAGTTCGTTCCCTACTACGAGAAGCTGCGTGACCTGGGGCTGCCGCTGGTGATCCACCTGGGTTCCGAGTTCGCCATCGACTCCAGCACCCGCTACGAGGGAAACGACATGCTGAACCTGCCGCTGGCGTGCGGCGTCACCGTCATCGCCGCGCACATGAGCCTGGGGCGCATCGAACATAGGCTGCTTCCCTGGCGCAATCTGTCTCGCGATCCGCACTTCTTCGACCGGGACTACTTCCGGCTGCTGGAGATGCTGGAGCGCCACCCCAACCTCTACGCCGACACCGCCTCCATCCTGGTCCCCCTGCGCGCCCGGGCGCTGCCCCACCTCGCCCGGCAGCACCAGGTCCACCACAAGATCCTCTTCGGCAGCGACTACCCGGTGCCCTTCACCATCGGCTTCAACACCCACGGCCTGCCCCGGGAGAAGGTGCGCCGCATCGCCGCCATCGAAAACCCCTTCGACCGCTATGTAGCCCTGATGCTGGAATACTTTCCCGCCGGGAACCCCGTCTACTCCAACTACAGAAAGCTGCTGCCCGATTTCTGATCCCCGTCATGCTTCGACCAAAATCCCCGGGGCTTGCGATGCCAAACTCAGTATCATTGAACCCATGGCAGACGGCATCCTGGAACAGCTCGAGAAGCGCCTCGGCAAGATCCATGCGCGCCAGCGCCTGGGCATCGAGTCGGAACGGGATCCGAAGGTGTTCGGCGGCGGCCTCAACTTCTTCCACCCGGAGAACTGGTACTCTTTCCACGCCATGATGCGCTATGCGCTGAAGGTCTCCGGCTTCTACGGTCGTGGCTGGCGCAACACTCTCGACATCCAGGTGCGCCACAACCGGGTGGAGCTGCCGGGACTGCCAGCCGAGTTCGAGGGTTACACCCTGCTCCATCTCACCGACCTCCACGCCGATCTCAATCCGCCCGCCATGGAGAAGGTGGCAGAGACGGTGGCGGGGCTGGAATACGATGCCTGCGTGCTCACCGGTGACTACCGGGCCCAGACCCACGGCCCCGTCGGACCTTCGCTGGAAGCCATGCAGATCGTCTGTAGCGCTCTCGACCAGCCCGTGTACGGCGTGCTGGGCAACCACGACAGCATCCGCATGGTGCCGGGGCTCGAAGCCATGGGGGTGCAGATGCTGCTCAACGAAACCGTGGCCCTGACGCGCGGGGACGCGGCCATCGCGATGGCCGGTATCGACGACGCCCACTACTACCGGGTGGACAACCTGGAGAAGGTGGCCGAGGAGTCTCATCACCATCCGATTTCCGTCCTGCTCTCCCACACCCCGGAGATCTACCGCCAGGCGGCCCACGCGGGCTTCGACCTGATGCTCTGCGGCCACACCCACGGCGGCCAGATCTGCCTGCCGGGCGGTATCCCCCTCACCCTGGATTCGGATTGCCCCCGCTACATGGGCGCGGGCGCCTGGAAGTACCACGCCATGCAGGCCTACACCTCGGCCGGCGCCGGCACCTGCATCGTCAGCGTACGCTTCAACTGCCCGCCGGAAGTGGTGCTGCACCACCTCCACGCGGCACCCCTCAGTGGGGATGCTCCCTGAACCCCAGCAGCCAGGAGATCCGCGAAAGCGCCAGGTCGGCCAGGGCGAAGAGCAGCGCGGTAAGCAGCACCTCTCCCCAGCCCAACCCCAGCAGGGGCTTGCACGCCAGCAACGGCAGCAGCGCCTCGGGCAGCTGGTCCAGTCCCAAGGCCATGGCGCCCGGAGCCAGCCCCAGCCGGCGCTTCAGGAAACTGGTTCCGAGATCACCCAGCGTGCTCAGCGAGCCCAGCAGCAGGCCGATCCACGGAGAAACTCCCACCACGGGCGCCAACAGCGCCGGTGCCAACATCATCACCAGCACACCCCGCACCGTCTTGGAGCCCCCCAGCAGGGGCCGGCCATCCGCCATGACGCGGCCGCCGTCCAGGGGCACGCCCATGGGCGCGCGGGGCCAGAACATGCGTAGCAGCAGTGGCCCGCCATGGGCCACCAGGAGCAGCAGGAGCAGTGCCAGGACCTCCCTGGTCATCGAATCGAAATCCCCTTTGAAATGCCTGTAGGCCAGCATAACGAAACCGGCAAGCGGTCTCCAGCGGTAGCCCCCCCCAAGCCAGGCCGGCGACCCAACCCGGCGGCACCCTTCCAGCCGGGATAGGGTAAAATCACGCTCTTCCAACGCAACCGGCGGAAACAGCAGAAGTGGAACAGTTCAGAGGCACCACCATCCTTTCGGTACGCCGCAACGGCCAGGTGGTCATCGGCGGCGATGGCCAGGTCTCCATGGGCAACACCGTGATGAAGGGCAACGCGCGCAAGGTTCGCCGGCTCTACAAGGGCAAGGTGCTGGCGGGTTTCGCTGGCGCCACCGCCGACGCCTTCACCCTCTTCGAGCGCTTCGAGGGCAAGTTGGAAAAGCACTCGGGCCACCTGGTGCGGGCCGCGGTGGAGCTGGCCAAGGACTGGCGCACCGACCGCATGCTGCGCCGCCTGGAGGCGCTGCTGTGCGTGGCCGACAAGGAGGCCTCGCTCATCCTCACCGGCAACGGCGACGTGGTGGAGCCCGAGCACGATCTCATGGCCATCGGCTCCGGCGGGCCCTACGCCCAGGCGGCAGCCCTGGCGCTCATGGAGAACACCGAGCTCTCCGCGCGCGAGATCGTGGAGAAGGGGCTGGCCATCGCCGCCGACATCTGCGTCTACACCAACCACAACCGCACCATCGAAGAGTTGAAGGCCGAATAATGTCCGAGATCACACCGCAGGAAATCGTCCGCGAGCTGAACAAGCACATCGTCGGCCAGGACGACGCCAAGCGCGCCGTGGCCATCGCCCTGCGCAACCGCTGGCGCCGCACCCGGGTGGACCCGGAGCTGCGCAACGAGATCACGCCCAAGAACATCCTCATGATCGGCCCCACCGGCGTGGGCAAAACCGAGATCGCGCGCCGCCTGGCGCGCCTGGCCAACGCCCCTTTCATCAAGGTGGAAGCGACCAAGTTCACCGAAGTGGGCTACGTCGGTCGCGAAGTGGACTCCATCATCCGGGACCTGGCCGACGCCGCGGTGAACATGGTGCGCGAGCAGGAGCTGGCCAAGGTGCAGGACGAAGCAGCGGCGGCCGCGGAGGAGCGGGTGCTCGACATCCTGCTGCCGCCTCCGCGCACTAGCGCCTGGGAGGAGGATTCCAACCCGGCGCCCGCCATCTCCTCCTCCACCCGCGAAAAGTTCCGCGACAAGCTGCGCGCCGGCGAGCTGGACGACAAGGAGATCGAGGTGGACCTGAGCGAGCCCTCCCTGGGCGTGGAGATCATGGCTCCGCCCGGCATGGAAGAGATGACCAGCCAGCTCCAAAGCATGTTCCAGAACCTCTCGGGCGGGCGCACGCGCAAGCGCAAGCTGCGCATAAAGGACGCCCTCAAGCTGATCCGCGAGGAGGAGGCGAGCAAGCGCATCAACCACGAGGACCTGAAGCTGCGCGCCCTGGAGATGGTGGAACAGCAGGGCATCGTGTTCCTCGATGAGCTGGACAAGGTGGCCAGCAGCACCGAACGCCAGGGTGCCGACGTCTCCCGCGAGGGGGTGCAGCGCGATCTGCTGCCGCTGGTGGAGGGATGCACCGTCTCCACCAAGCACGGCATGGTGAAGACCGATCATATCCTCTTCATCGCCTCGGGCGCCTTCCACCTCTCCAAGCCCTCGGACCTGATTCCCGAGCTGCAGGGGCGCCTGCCCATCCGCGTGGAGCTGTCCGCGCTCACCACCGAGGACTTCATCCGCATCCTCACCGAGCCCGATGCCTCCCTCACCGAGCAGTACGTGGCGCTCATGGCCACCGAGGGGGTGCAGCTGGAGTTTGCCGAATCGGGCATCCGGCGCATCGCCGAAATCGCCTGGGAGGTGAACGAGCGCACCGAGAACATCGGCGCGCGGCGCCTGCACACGGTGATGGAGCGGCTGCTGGAAGAGGTCTCCTTCCTCTCCCGCGAACTGGAGGGCCAGACCGTGGTGGTGGACGAGACCTACGTGAACAACCACATCGGCAACCTGTCGGAGGACGAGGATCTGAGCCGGTTCATTCTCTGATCACTCTCGCCCCCGACCCTTCTTCCAGGGGAAAGGCAGGACGACGTCATCTAATGGCGTAAGCTATTGAAAAGGTGGGGCGGGCACCTGATCGGAAAACTTCGGAGGCAGGGTACTGGAAATGCTCCCGGCATTTCCAGCATTTCCTCCATCCCTGGAGGTCATACCGACGTAGAGCCTACGATGTACAGGGATGTGCAAGTGCCGCAGGAGGCAGGATGCCGGAAGCGGCCATGGATGTATTCACGGCGGTTTTCCGAGCAGGTGCCAGTCCTGCCCCAAGTTAGACGACGCAGCCCTGAGGGAAAGGGGGTGACCGCGCCACGCTCTCTTCAGGGCCGTGCAAACCGGACGATCTCTGCCCCAAATAGAACTGCCGTTTGCTGCATAATGGCGGCATCGAAAATCCATTCCGAGGATGAAGCAATGTCCCACCCCGTACCTACAGAACTCAACCTGCACCGCGTCTCCAAGGTGCTGGAGATCACTTTCGACGACGGTTCCAACTTCAAGCTGCCGGCGGAGTACCTGCGCGCCTGGTCGCCCTCAGCGGAGGTGATGGGCCACGGCCCCGGCCAGCGCAAGGTGCCCATCGGCATCGAAAAGGTGAACATCGACCAGATCGAGCCCGTGGGCAACTACGCCATCACCCTGCACTTCGACGACGGCCACAACACCGGCATCTACTCCTGGGAAACCCTGTATAATTTGGGGAAGAACTACGAGGAGCTGTGGCAGAAGTACCTCGAAGAGCTGAAGGAAGCCGGCTATACCCGCAAGGATGCCGAATCCTGACCGGGCACACCCCCACACCGAGGTCCGCATGAACGAGTCGCGCGAAGAAACCCATTTCGGCTATCGCAAGGTACCCAGGGAAGAGAAATCCACGCTGGTACGCGGCGTCTTCGATTCGGTGGCATCGCGCTACGACCTCATGAACGATCTCATGTCCATGGGCATCCACCGCCTGTGGAAACGCTTTGCCGTGGACCTTTCCGGCGTGCGCGCCGGGCAGCAGGTGCTCGACCTGGCCTCAGGCACCGGCGACCTGGCGGAGCGCTTCGCCGGGCTCGTCGGTCCCGAGGGGCTGGTGATGATGACCGACATCAACGCCAACATGCTGCGCACCGGCCGCGACCGCATGCTCGACCACGGTCACGCCGGCAACGTGCAGTACGCCCAGGTCAATGCCGAACAGCTGCCTTTCCCCGACAACTGCTTCGACTGCATCACCATCGGCTTCGGCCTGCGCAACGTCACCGACAAGCAGAAGGCCCTGGAGGCCATGTACGCCGCCCTAAAGCCCGGCGGACGGGCGCTGGTACTGGAATTCTCCCACCCCGTGAACAAGCCGCTGCAGAAACTCTACGACCTCTACTCCTTCACCCTGCTGCCCAAGATCGGGAAGCTGGTGGTGGACGACGAGGAGAGTTACCGCTACCTCGCCGAGTCCATTCGCATGCATCCCAACCAGGAGAGCCTGAAGGAGATGATGGAGGCGGCCGGTTTCGAGAAGTGCGACTACCACAACCTCACCGGGGGCGTGGTGGCCATCCACCGGGGCTTCAAGTTCTGATCCCATGAGCACCCGTGACCTGGCACTGGCTTCCCTGGAAAAGGCGATCAATGCCGTGCTGGCGCTCGATCCGCTGGCGCGCAAGCGCCTGGCACGCCACCACGGCAAGATCATCGGCATCCACCTGCGTGGCCCGGAGATCACGCTCTACTTCATCCCCGACGAAAAGGGCGGCCTGCAGCTGCAGGGCAGCATCGAGGGCGAGCCCGACGCGCTGCTCAGCGGATCGCCGCTGGACCTGATCCGCTCCGGGGACAAGGAGTCGGGCAGCGGCCAACTCTTCTCCGGGCGGGTCATGATCACCGGCGACACCGCGCTGGCCCACGACTTCGGCGCCACCCTGGCGGGACTGGAGATCGACTGGGAAGAACAGCTGTCGAAGTTCACTGGCGACCTCATCGCCCACGAGGCGGGCAACCTGGCCCGCCAGACCCTGGCCTATGCCGAGCAGACCGGCGAGCGCCTGGCCCGGGATCTCGGCGAATACCTCACCGAGGAAGCCCGCCTCCTGCCCCACCCCAACGAGGTGGAGGAGTTCGTCGCAGAGGTGGACCGCCTGCGCGACGACACCGAGCGACTGGAGGCACGGATAAACCGCCTGGAACGCCAGCTGGCAGCCCGCAAGGAGGCTGAATGATCCCATTCCGCCAGGGGGTACGGGTGGTCCACATCACCTGGGTTCTGCTGCGCAACGGCCTGGACGAGTTCATTCTCGCCGCCCACCTCTTCCGCCCCATCCGCTTCTTCCGCTTCCTCTCCCCCTTCTACTGGATCCAGCGCGGCCAGCGCCCCAATTACGGCGTGCGCATCCGCAGGACCCTGGAAGAGCTGGGCCCCATCTACGTCAAGTTCGGCCAGATTCTCTCCACCCGCCGCGACCTGCTGCCCGACGAGATCGCCGAGGAGCTGGTGAAGCTCCAGGACGAGGTGCCTCCCTTCCCCGGAGAGCAGGCGCGCCTCATCATCGAGGAGGCACTGGGCGACAAGGTGGGCCACGTCTTCGCCCGCTTCGACGAGACGCCGCTGGCCTCGGCCTCCATCGCCCAGGTGCACGCCGCCACCTTACACGACGGCCAGGAGGTGATCGTCAAGGTGGTGCGCCCCGGCATCGACAAGGCCATCCGCAAGGACGTGGACCTGATGTTCACCATCGCCCGGCTGGCGGTGCGCTACTCCAGGGAAGCCCGCCGCCTGCGCCTGGTGGAGGTGGTGGAGGAGTACGAGAAGACCATCTTCGACGAGCTGGACCTGCTGCGCGAGGCGGCCAACGCCTCACAGCTGCGGCGCAACTGGCTCGACAGTGAAATGCTCTACATTCCCGAGGTCTACTGGGACTACTGCCGCCAGAACGTGCTGGTGATGGAACGGGTCTACGGCATCCCGGTGGATGAGGTGGAACGCCTCAAGGCCGCAGGCATCAGCATGGAACTGCTGGGCGAGCGCGGCGTGGAGATCTTCTTCACCCAGGTGTTTCGCGACAACTTCTTCCACGCCGACATGCACCCGGGCAACATCTTCGTCGCCCCCGACGGGCGCTACATCAGCGTGGACTTCGGCATCATGGGCACCCTCACCTCGGAGGACCAGCGTTACCTGGCCGAGAACCTGCTCGCCTTCTTCCACCGCGACTACCGGCGCGTGGCCGAGCTGCACGTGGAATCGGGCTGGGTGCCGCCGGGCACGCGGGTGGAGGAGTTCGAGGCCGCCATCCGCACCGTTAGCGAGCCCATCTGGGAGAAACCCATCGCCGAGATCTCCTTCGGCCACTTCCTGCTGCGCCTGTTCCAGACCGCGCGCCGCTTCGACATGGAGGTGCAGCCCCAGCTGGTGCTGCTGCAGAAGACCCTGCTCAACATCGAGGGGCTGGGACGCATGCTCTACCCCGAGCTGGACCTGTGGAGCACCGCCAAGCCCTTCATGGAACGCTGGCTCTCGGAACAGGTGGGGCCGCGCGCTTTCCTGCGGCGGGTGAAGGAGAGCGCCCCGCAGATGTCGGAGGAGCTGCCGGAGATCCCCCGCCTCACCTACAAGGTGCTCAAGCAGGCAGCGGAAGGGAAACTGACCCTGAAGTGGAAGTCGCGGGAGCTGCGGCAGCTGCGCCGGGAACTGCGCGAATCCCAGGCCCGCAGCCGCTGGACCATGACCGGCGGCTCCCTGCTCATCGGCGGCATCCTGCTGGGCGGGGTGGGAACCCCCCTGCTTCCGGCAGCCCTGCTGCCGTGGGCCAGCGGTGGCTTAGGGCTGATTGGCCTGGGCATCCTGGCAAAGAGCCTGAAACAGTGAACAAGGACACCTCAGGGCGTCTCTTCCACCTTCTTCAGCACGAACACCTCCGCCTTCACCAATTCGGCGAGCGAAACATAAGCCATGAACCTGCCCCCGCTGAGGCGCTGCTGCACCAGGGCCTCGCCGTTGGCGACATCCACCAGCAGGCCGGTACGTGCGGGATCACCGCGCTCCTGCAACCGGACCCGGCGTCCGACATACGCCGGAAGCTCCGACGGCTTCACCTGCTGGTACAGCCAGCGCTTGCGTATCGGCCTGAACCGTTTGCGCTCCTGCGGCTGCTCGTGAACGGCAGCCGCATCCCTCCGCGCCTCTCCGAGCCGCAACCCCTTGACCGGATCTCCGTTCACCAGCACCTCGAGCCCCAGTTTCCGGTGCAGCTGCTCACTGGGTACGAAGGGCAAAAATACCAGGTTCATGGGAACCGGCGGCACCAGGTTCACCTCGAGTGATCCCCAGTTTTCCACGTAGCGTTGCAGCGCCGATTCCAGGCCGCCCCCCACGATCACCCCGTTGCGGCGCAGCTGGTCCAGCAGGTTTCTTGCCAGCGAGGACTCGAAGGCGGCCGGCGTGAGCTGGCGCTTGTCGGCGCAGTACTCCACCAGCTGCTTGCCAAAGGTGGGCCGCAGGTCCAGTTTCACCGTCGCCTCCGAAAGCGCTGCCGTACCCAGCTGGCCCCGCTTGAAACCCTGGGGCGTGACATTCCGCAGCTGCAGATCGACTGCCAGCTCCTGAATGCCCGGGATATCGAGGTCGACCCTGCTTTCGAGCTGGTGCAGCTCCGGGCGGTAGCGATAGCCCGCGGTTGCCTCTCCGCGCAGTGTGCCGTATCCAAGCTTGTCCAGCAGCGCAGGCGGAATGCCGCCCTCCAGGTTGCACTCGTCGCCGGCGGTGCGGCCCTTCTGCTCTAGGCTCATCTGCAGACCACTGGCGAGCAGCCGGATGAAACGCGGAGGCCCTGTTCCCGTGACCGGGTTGTTGTAGAGCAGATAGGTGAAGACGGTGGGACCCTGGATATCCAGCTGCTCGATCTGCAGCGGGCCCGGCAGGGAGCCTCCCCGGAGCCTGACTCCCTGCACCTGCAGCCGACCCAGGAGACTGCTGTGCATCTCCTGATAGCTGATCTCCAGCTGCGGCCGGGCCTGCCGGATGAGCTCGTCGAGCCGGGCCTTCACATACAGCTGGAACCCCCAGTGGGTGGCCACCCCCAGGAACAGGAGCAGGCCGATGACCCAGAGCCAGCGATTTTGGCGATTCCTCATGGGCCGGTACCGCTCAGGCAGAAGGCCTCATGAGCGGTTTTTCCACGGCTTCGCGGGCTTCCCGGCCTGCCAGCTTCTCGATGAGCGCCAGGGCGAAATCCATGGCGGTCCCCGGACCGCGCGAGGTGATCACCTTGTCGTCGGCCACCACGGGCTGTTCGAGCAGCCGGGTTCCCGCAAGCGACATGGACTCGAGCACGCCCGGATAGGAAGTGGCCTCACGCCCGTCCAGCAGGCCGGCCGATGCGAGCACCTTGGGTGCGGCACAGATGGCCGCGGTGTAGCGGCCCTTTTCCGCCATGCGCTGCAGCAACTGCCGGATTCGCGGATCCGCCTGGAGATGATCCGCGCCCGGCAAACCTCCAGGCAGCACCACCATGTCGAAATCCTGGTCCAGGACCCGGTCCAGCGTGGTATCCGGCACCAGCACCACGCCCCGGCTGCAGGTCACCGGACCCTCTTCCAGGCCGGCGGTGACCACCTCGATACCGGCCCGCCTGAGCAGATCAATGATGGTGACCGCTTCGAGTTCTTCACACCCTTGTGCGATGGGAACGAGCACCCTTGCCATGACTCCTCCTTGCCGATTGAGCATCAGGACCATTATCGAAGATAAAGTAGCGGAAAAACGCGAAGGCGATCCAGCTTTCGCCCTTCGTGCAGAGGGAATACCCGGCATGGAACAGGCCATGCCGACGTGGTCCGGCCCCGGGAAATAGACAACCCGGGCCGTGGACTGCCTATTTCCGACCGGCCCCGGTGAAGATCGATATGCCCTTCAAAAGATTCAGGGCCTCGTTGAGTTCGTAGTCCTTTTCCAGCAGTTTCTCTTCCTTGCCGTCCTTTTTCCCTTTCTTTTTCTTAGATCCGCCGTTCGGGTTGGCCAGATGGTCCGCCAAGTCCGCCTCGCGAAGCTGCAGAGCGCTCTTCTCCAGCTCCTTGAGCTTGACCTTGCTGAGCACGATGTCCGGCTCGATGCCCTCGGCCTGGATGGAACGGCCGTTGGGCGTGTAGTAGCGGGCGGTGGTGAGCTTGATGGCGATCTTGCCGCTGATGGGGATGATGGACTGCACCGAGCCCTTGCCGAAGGTGGTACGTCCCATGATCACGGCGCGCTTGTGGTCCTGCAGTGCGCCGGCCACGATCTCGGAAGCCGATGCCGAGCCCTCGTTCACCAGCACCACCAGCGGCGCCCCCTCGAGCTCGTCTCCCGGCTGGGCCTTGAACTCCATGCGGGAACTCTTTTCCCGCCCCTGGGTGTAGACGATGAGCCCCTCGTTGAGAAAGGCATCGCTCACGGCCACGGCCGCCTGCAGCACGCCCCCGGGGTTGTTACGCAGGTCCAGCACCAACCCCTTGAGGCGGCCGCCTGCCTTCTTCTCCAGCTTGCGGATGGCCCGCAGCATGTCCTTGGGCGTAGGTGCCTGGAACTGGGCAAGGCGCACGTAGCCGAATCCGGGTGCCAGTTCGCGCGACTTCACGCTGGCCTGCTTGATGATGGCACGCGTGATCTCGAAGACCAGCGGCTTGGGTTCGCCGCTGCGGCGGATGGTGAGCTTGATCTTCGTGCCCGGCTTGCCGCGCATGATCTTCACCGCATCGGTAAGGCTCATGCCCTTCACCGGCTTGTCGTCGAGCCGCACGATGAGATCACCGGCCTGAATGCCGGCCTTCTGCGCCGGGGTGTCGTCGATGGGAGCGATGACCTTGATGAATCCGTCCTCCATGCCCACCTCGATACCCAGCCCGCCGAACTCGCCGCTGGTGCCCTCCTGGATCTCCTTGTAGTGCTCCTCGTCCAGGTAGGCCGAGTGCGGGTCGAGCCCCTCGAGCATTCCGCGGATGGCATGATCGAGCAGCTCCCGGTCGCTGACCGGCTCCACGTAGTCCTGCTTCACCCGCCCGAAGATGTTGGCAAAGATGCGCAGTTCCTTCAGCGGCAGCCCTTCGTCCTCTTCCGTGGGCGTCTCCTTGGCGCCGGCATTGCCGAAGGAGAAGATCAGCAGCATGGCCACGGCCACGAGCGGTAAACCCTGTTTGCCAAATACTTTCATCGATAAAGATCCTCTGTCGGGCCGGCAAATGTCGATATCGTTCATCGGCTAGCCCACCTTGCGGCCGCGTTTCCTGCGGCACCAGCGCACCGGGTCTACCGCCTTTCCCTTGTGCCTGATGCCAAAATAGATACCGGGTCTGCGCAGCCCGCCGCTGCGGCCCGCCACACCGATGACTTCGCCTTCGCCAACCCAGTCGCCGGTCTCCTTGAAGAGACTCTGGTTGTGTCCGTAGAGGGTCATGTAACCGTCACCGTGATCGATGATGGTGAGCAGCCCGTAGCCGCGCAGCCAGCGCTGCCCGCCATGGAGAGCGAAGCGAAGGCGGGTAGTCCCCGGTAGCCGCGAGGCGACACGGGATACCCGACGTGCCGAAGGCGCCAAAGGGGATCCCAAGGGAGCATCCGAACGCGGCGTCCAGTCATATGGGAGACCGGTG
>QNZQ01000174.1 GCA_003972985.1 Gammaproteobacteria bacterium
CCGCATCAAGGCGATCAAGGTTCGGAGCCATGGCTTCCGCAACAAGGAGCGCTTTGCCAACGCCATTTACTTCCACCTTGGCGGACTCGATCTCTACCCAGAGGCCATCAGCCAGCAACTGTTACCCACCTGATTTGGTGAAGAGCCATTTTTATTCGCGCCAGGCCCAGCATGGACAGGCGCCCAAAAAAAACCCGGCCTGAGCCGGGTATCCGGGGAAGAAGGTTCGACGGGCTATTCGTCGTCCTTCTTCACTTTCCCCACCTTGTGCAGCGGCACCACTTCGGCCGCGGCCGGCTCATCGGCATAGTAGGGCCGTTCCTGCGCCGCACCGGCGGCATCGGCCAGTTCGCGTTCGCGCGCGGCGATGAGCGAAAAACACTGCTTGATGTCCTCGATGGTATCCGGGGACAAGGGATGCTTCATGGTCTTGAACTCGGGCGTGGTGTCCTTGACGATCTGCGCCAGTACCTTGCGCATCACCATCAGGATTTCACGCTCCTTGCGGCTTTCGTCACTCATGTCTGTCTTCTCTGAAATTCACGTTGGTTGCGGAAGAGAATACCCGATGGGCTACCCTGATATCCACCGGGTAACCGTCCCTCAGTCGAACAGCGTCTCCACGGAAAATCCCTGCTGCTCGAGAATCACGCGCAGCCGCCGCAAGGCGTCGATCTGGATCTGGCGCACCCGCTCGCGGGTCACGCCCAGTTCCCGGGCGACCTGCTCCAGGGTGGAGTTGTCGTACCCCTGCAGGCCGAAACGGCGCACCACCACCTCCCGCTGCTTGTCGCTGAGCTTTTCCAGCCAGCTCTCGAGGTGCTCCCGCACATCCTCCGCCTGCAGGACTTCGGTGGGTTCGCTGTTGTGCTCGTCGGCAATGCTGTCGAGGCGCGGACGGTCCCCTTCCCTTCCCTGGGGCAGGTCAACCGAGGTGACCCGCTCGTTGAAACCCAGCATCCGCTCCACGTCCTGCAGCGGCTTGTCCAGCAGGGCGGCGATCTCCTCGGCGCTGGGCTCGTGATCAAGCTGCTGGCTGAGCCGGCGTGCCGCACGCAAGTAGACGTTGATCTCCTTGACCACGTGGATGGGCAGGCGGATGGTGCGTGTCTGGTTCATCAGCGCGCGCTCGATGGTCTGGCGGATCCACCAGGTGGCATAGGTGGAAAAGCGGAACCCCTTGTCCGGGTCGAATTTCTCCACCGCCCGGATCAGGCCCAGGTTGCCTTCTTCGATGAGGTCCAGCAGGGCCAGACCCCGGTTCAGGTAGCGCCTGGCGATCTTCACCACCAGCCGCAGGTTGCTCTCGATCATCCGCGCCCGGGCTTCCTCGTCCCCTTCGCGGATACGCCTGGCCAGCGAGATCTCCTCTTCTGCCGTGAGCAGGTTCGCCGCACCGATCTCGCGCAGGTAGAGGCGCGTGGCATCGAGCTGGCCATCGTTTCCAGGCGATGAACTGTCTATGGCGATCTCCTCATCCTCCATCCTCTGTCATCGTTCCTCCCGTGGATCTAAAGAAACGACCGGCGCCTTGTTGTTCTCATTGCCGCGCCCTGGAACCGGCGGAACGGCCGCCGGAACCCTACTCCAACCCCATCGTGGGGCTACCACAGCATACTTCAGCCGCGTGGCAGGTAAACCATGGGATCGACGGGTTTTCCGTAGCGCCGGATCTCGAAGTGCAACATCGGCTGCCCGGCGCTGTTGGTGCCCATGTCCGAGATGTGCTGTCCCCGCTTCACCTTCTGGCCTTCCTTGACATAGAGCCTGCTGTTGAGCCCGTAGGCACTCAGGAACTCGTTGTCATGCTTCACGATGATAAGCTGCCCGTAACCGATCAGTCCACTGCCGGTGTAGACCACCGTGCCCGACTCGGCAGCCACCACTTTCTGGCCACGCTTTCCTGCGATCTTGATGCCGTCCAGGTCCGGGTCCTTGTGGGAGAAGCGGGAGACGACCCGGCCCTTCACCGGCCACTGCCAGTGCAGCTTGCCGTGTCTCGCCACCTGCTTGTTGACCGAAGAGGCGGTACGCGACTTGGTGGAGGAGGCGCGGGACCGGCTTTTCGACTGTTTTGCCGGTGCAGACCTGCTCGACGAGGACGATCTCGTGGTGCCCGAGCTGGTGGTGTGCTTCGAAGTGCTGCTGGCACTCTTCGGCGGCGGCTTGAGCCGCAGCAGCTGTCCCGGGTAGATGGTGTAGGGATACTTGAGTCCGTTCCAGCGCGCCAGGGTCCTCCAGTCGACCCCTGCCCGCCAGGAGACCGCGTAGAGGGTGTCCCCCTTCTTCACCCGGTACCAGGTGGCATTCGGGCTGAACTTGCCTGCGGTCTGGGAACGCTTGTGGGGGGTCGACTTGGTCGGCGTGCCGCCGCAGCCGGCCAGGTTGAGTGCGATGGCGACCATGACCAGCAGCAGCAACCGGGGGAGCCTCACCCCCGGAAGCCGATGCTGGCTCGATTGCGCACGCATGCTCAGGATCCCATTCGGTAGAACAGGATTCCCAGCACGACGACCACTACCAGCCCCCAGCCGATCCAGTCCATGTATCGGTGCAGCCGCTCCTCCATGGGCTTGCCGCCCCAGGCCATGAGCCCGGCCACGAGGAAGAAACGCGCGCCACGCCCGATGAAGGAAGCCAGCACGAAGGGCAGGAAGCTCATGGAGATCACGCCCGCGGTGATGGTGAACACCTTGTAGGGGATGGGCGAGAACCCGGCGACGAAGATGGCCCAGAACCCCCACTCCTCGAACCAGTGGCGGGCCGTGAGGTATTTCTCGTAGTAGCCCGCCTGTTGCAGCCAGCCGGATACCAGGTCGAAGGCGAGCCAGCCGATGAGGTAGCCGAGAATGCCCCCGGCCACCGAGGCGAGCGTGGTCAACAGGGCGAAGCGCCACGCCTTCTTCGGCTGACCCAGGCTCATGGGCGCCAGCATCACGTCGGGGGGCACGGGAAAGAAGGAGGACTCGGCAAAGCTCAGGGCGCCCAGGTACCAGGGCGCCCTGGGATGACGCGACCATTCCATGGCCCGTCCGTAGAGACTGGAAAAGAGTTTCAAGAATCGACTCCACTGAGCAAGGGGACGAAATGGACCGGCTCCAGCAGCTCGGTGTCGTAACCACGTGCCGTGCGGGTCACGCGCACCAGGGCCTGCCCCTCGCTGCTGCCGATGGGAAGCACCATGTGGGCACCGATCCTCAGCTGTTCCACCAGCTGCCGGGGCACCCCTTCGGGCGCCGCGGTGACGATAATACCGTCGTAGGGGGCGAACTCCGGCAGCCCCAGGCAGCCGTCGGCATGGCGCGGATGAATGTTTCTCAGGCGCAGCGTGCGGAACCGGCTCCTGGCCTGCTCCAGCAACGGGGCGATCCGCTCCACGGTGTAGATGCGCCGCACCAGAGGCGCCAGCACCACCGTCTGGTAGCCGGAGCCCGTACCCACTTCCAGCACCCGGTCCAGTTCCCGGCCATCCAGCAGCGCCTCGGTCATGCGCGCCACGATGTAGGGCTGGGAGATGGTCTGCCCCAGGCCGATGGGCAGCGCCGTGTTCTCGTAGGCACGGCTCGCCAGCGCCTCTTCCACGAACAGGTGCCGGGGAATGGTGCGCATCACCTCCAGCACGCGCTCGTCGCGGATGCCCTCGCGACGCAGGCCATTGACGAGTCGCTCGCGGGTGCGTTCCGAGGTCATGCCGATGCCTTGTTGCAGATCCAGGCTCATCCCATCCCCTCCAGCCACCGTGAGAGGCCGTCGATGGCGTGATGGCGGGTAAGATCCACCTGGATGGGCGTCACCGAAACGTAGCCATTGCGCACGGCATGGAAATCGGTGCCCTCGCCCGCGTCCTGCTCGGGCCCTGCAGGCCCCACCCAGTAGATGGGACGACCCCGCGGGTCACTGCTCTTCACCACCGGCTCGGCCTTGTGTCGATGCCCGAGCCGGGTGGCCCGGAAACCGCGAATCCCGGACCAGGGGATGTCGGGAACGTTCACGTTGAGAATGGAATCGGGTGGCAAGGGGCTGCGCTGCAGCAGCGCCACCAGTGCAGCGGCGACCCGTGCTCCCGTTTTGAGGTGGTCCGGGGCATGGGAGTCCATGGAGATGGCCATGGCCGGGTAGCCGAGAAAGCGCCCCTCGGTGGCGGCGGCGACGGTGCCCGAGTAGATGACGTCGTCACCCATGTTGGCACCGTTGTTGATGCCCGCCACCACCATGTCCGGTTCCTCCTCGAGCAACCCGGTAATGGCCAGGTGCACGCAGTCGGTGGGGGTTCCCTCCACGCGGATGAAGCCGTTCTCCACTGCCTGGGCACGGATGGGAAGGTCCAGCGTGAGCGAATTGCTGGCACCGCTGCGGTCGCGGTCCGGCGCCACCACGACCACCTCGGCGAGTTCGCGCAAGGCCCCGTGCAGCGCCTTCAGTCCCGGGGCCTGGTAGCCGTCGTCGTTGCTCAGAAGGATACGCATGGTCATGCGCCGAATTCTACTGAAAAGCTTCGCCAACCACACCTCGATTGACCAGCCCGGAAAATTCATGAATTACACGCGCCCTCGCTTGTCTCCTGTTTCCACAAGGAATTTTCTTCACTTGCCCGTAATCGCGGATACGGGACGCCTTCAGCAAATACCTTGTGAAACCAATATACTGCGCGATCATCACGTGAATTCATGAATTTTCCGGGCTAGAATTTGCTCATGAACTCCGGCGATGGCAACGAAGACGACGATCTGGACCTCTTCCGTTCGGCCATGTCGGGCGTGAAACCGATGCAGCAGGACAAGGCCGCCCCCTGGCGACGGCACAAACCCCCGGTGCCCCTGCAGCTGGAGCAGGACGAGCAGCCGGGCGACGAGTTCGGAGACACTGCCCAGGAGACGCCGGAGTTCCTCGAGTTCCGCCGCCCCGGCATCCAGCACAGGCTCTACCAGGACCTGCAGCGCGGTGTCCTGGAACCCGAAGCCACCCTGGACCTGCACGGCATGCGCACGGAGGATGCCCGCCGGGCGCTGAGCCGTTTCCTCGACCAGAGCCTCAAGGCCCGGCGGCGCTGCGTGCGCATCATCCACGGCAAGGGCAAGGGATCGGGGGGGCAGCCGGTGATCAAGCAGCGCGTCAACCAGTGGCTGCCACAGCGCGAGGAGGTGCTCGCCTTCTGCTCCGCCCCCCGTTGGGACGGCGGCACCGGCGCCGCCTACGTGCTGCTGTCGCGCAAGTGGGGCGGCTGAACCAGCTCCCGCAGCACCGAGGTGGCATAACTCCCTTTCCCCAACCTGAAACCGAGTACCAGTTCGTCTCCCTGCAGCGACCATTCCAGGTCGTGCACGCACAGCCGCAGGGGACGCCGGTCCATCTCCAGGCCGGCACGCTCCAGGCCCTGCTTCCAGAAATCCAGCGGTTCGAGCACGCAGGCCTCCAGGGCCGCGGCTTCGCCCTCCGGCTCCAGCGAACGTCCCGCGCGGCCCCAGAGCGGACCGGTGGGATGCACCTCGCCGGCCTCCAGCCGCGGGTCCGGCGCCGCTTCCTCCGCCTCGCGGAACTGCGCCCGGCTTCCCTCGGGTTGCAGCACATCGCCGGGCACCCGGCGGTTCCAGTTTCCCGCCCTCACCCGCTCGGCCAGCACCGCGTTGAAGAGCCAGGAGCGGGCCGCCGAAAGCCAGATGCCACGCTGTTCACGCTTCACCCTGCGCAGCTCGCCCTTGAACAGCGCCTCGGCGCGCTGCAGGTTGTTCCCTTCCCGGCCGAAGCGCTGGGCACCGAAATAGTTGGGCACGCCTCCGGCGGCAATGGCCTCGAGCCGTTGCCCCAGCGGCTGCCCGTCGCCGCGAAAATGGCGCACCCGCAGGCGGAAGCGGTTTCCCCGCAGGGCACCCCGGCGCAGTTTCCGGTGATGCCGGGCCGCGGCGAGGACGCGGATCTTCCCGTCCTCCAGCTCTCCCAGGTCCGGATCGGGCCTCCCCGGCAGGTGCAGGGAGAAGGTCTGGGTGGTCACCGCCATGCGATCCTTCAGCCCGGCAAAGCTCACGTCACGCGGCCGCAGTCCTGCGACACGGGCAAGCTGCCGGGCCACCTCGGCGGTGTTGAGTTCACGCTTGACGAGGGTCACCAGCAGGTGCTCCCCTGTGCCGGACGGCTCGAAACCAAGCTCCTCCACCACCTCGAAATCCTCGGGAACAGAGCGGATAACTCCCGCGCCTGCGGGCCCGCCCCAGGCGAAGGGCAGGTCGAGGGTGGGATCACTCATCGAGAAGCAGCACCACGGCGTGGGCGGCGATTCCCTCTCCCCGGCCGGTGTAGCCCATTCTCTCGGTGGTGGTGGCCTTCACGTTGACCCGGTTCAGCGCAACCTTCAGGTCCGCGGCCAGGTTCTGCCGCATGCCGTCGATATGCCGGCCCAGCCTCGGCTGCTGGGCGATCACCGTGCTGTCCAGGTTGCCCACCACCAGGCCGTGCCGGGCGATTTCCTCCACCACGCGGCGAAGCAGGATGCGGCTGTCCACATCCTTCCAGGCCTCGTCACTGTCGGGGAAGTGACGCCCGATGTCCCCCAGGGCGGCAGCACCGAGCAGGGCATCGCAGATGGCGTGAATGAGCACGTCGCCGTCGGAATGGGCCACCAGCCCCTGGTCGTGGGGAATGGCAACGCCCCCCAGCACCACGTGGTCACCGGGACCGAACCGGTGTGCATCGAAGCCGTGACCTACTCTCATCGCGCTGCTCCAGGAATCGGAAAAACGCCATGGTACCGGGAAATCGCCACAGTACAATAAGACGGTGCACGAAATCATCGACAGCCACTGCCATCTCGACCTGCCCGCCTTCGACCCGGACCGCGACGAGGTGATCGCGCGCGCCCGCGAGGCCGGCGTCATTGCCTTCGTGGTCCCGGGAACCACCGCCGGCGGCTGGGAAAAACTGCTGCGCATCACTGCGGATTCGGACTGCCTCTATCCCGCCCTGGGGCTCCATCCTTATTTCATGGAGGCGCACCGGGCGGAGGACCTCACCACCCTGGCCGCACTGTGCCGGGAACGGCGGCCGGTGGCCATCGGCGAGATCGGCCTGGATTTCCAGCTGGAGAAGTTCGATGCCGGCGCCCAGGAGGCGCTGCTGAAAGCGCAGCTGCGCCTGGCCGCCGAGCTGGACCTTCCGGTGATCCTCCACGTGCGCAAGGCCCATGACGCCATGCTCAAGGCGCTGCGCCAGTCGGGCGTGAAGGGCGGCATCTGCCACGCCTTCAACGGCAGTCTGCAGCAGGCACAGCAGTACATGAAGCTGGGGTTTCTCTTCGGCTTCGGCGGGATGCTCACCTATCCCAACGCCCGCCGCCTGCAGCGGCTGGCAAGAGAACTGCCGCTGGATCACATCGTGCTGGAGACCGACGCTCCCGACATGGCCGGCGCCCTGCACCACGGCGAACGCAACAGTCCGGAGTACCTCCCGGAGGTGCTCGACGCCCTGACCCGACTTCGCGAAGAGCCTGCGGCCGGGGTCGCCCGGCAGACCACGGAGAACGTGCGAAGACTGTTGAAGCTGACCTGAACCTACGCTTCAGGCGTTCCGCTTCTGCAGGTAGAAACCGGCCAGCTCCAGATCGCCGGGCCGGGTGATCTTGATGTTGTCGGGATGACCCTCCACCAGCCGTGGCCGGTTACCGGCCCACTCCATGGCACTGGCCTCGTCGGTGACCGCCACGCCGGCGGCGAGTGCCTGTTCCAGGGCGTCGCGCAGCGTAGCCAGGGGAAAGAGCTGGGGCGTGAAGGCGTGCCAGATGCGGCTGCGGTCGAGGGTGGTCTCGCTGCGTCCCTCGGCATCGGCACGCTTCATGGTGTCGCGCACGGGCATGGCCAGGAGACCGCCCGCTTCGCCCGAGGCCAGTTCCAGGAGCTTCGAGAGATCCTCGGGGCGCAGACAGGGCCGCGCTGCGTCGTGCACCAGTACGCGGTCGGCGGGTGCAGCTTCCGTCTCCAGTGCCAGCAGGGCACTGAGCACCGAGTGGGCCCGCTCCTCGCCTCCTGCCACGCGCCGCACGCGCGGATGCCCGGCGTGCTCACAGCTTTCCCAGAAGGGATCTTCGGCGCCCAGGGCCACGTACACTCCACGGATGCGGGGCTCGGCCAACAGCACTTCCAGGGTCCAGTCGATCACGCGCCGCCCGTTCAGCAACAGATACTGCTTGGGCAGCCCTGCCTGCATGCGCCTGCCCACGCCGGCAGCAGGTACGACGGCCCAGTAGTTCATTTCGATGCGTCCTTCGGGATCACCTGGTAGAAAGTTTCACCCTCCCGGATCATGCCCAGGTCCTCGCGGGCACGGGCCTCGACGACGTCCAGCCCCTTCTTCAGGCTCTCCACCTCGGCCCGAAGCATGGCGTTGCGCTCTTCCATCTCGGCGATGCGCGCCTGCTGGCGCTGGATCCGGCGTTCCAGGCTGGCCACCTCGGCCAGGCTCCCCTGCCCCACCCACTGCCGGTACTGGAGAACGAAGAACATCACCAGCAGCAGGATCGTCAGCAGGCGCAGCAGCCAGGGCATCAGGTCTGGCTGGGAAAGGCTCCCCGGCCGGCGTAGACCGCATCCTCGCCCAGTTGCTCCTCGATGCGCATGAGCTGGTTGTACTTGGCCACGCGGTCGGAACGGGAGAGCGAGCCGGTCTTGATCTGGCCGGTGCAGGTGGCCACCGCCAGGTCGGCGATGGTGGTGTCCTCGGTCTCACCGGAGCGGTGGGAGATCACCGCGGTGTAGCCCGCCTGCTTCGCCATCTCGATGGCCTGCAGGGTCTCGGTGAGGGTGCCGATCTGGTTGAACTTGATGAGAATGGAGTTGGCGATGCCCTTGTCGATCCCCTCCTTGAGGATCCTGGTGTTGGTAACGAAGAGGTCGTCACCCACCAGCTGCACCTTGTGACCCAGCTGCTCGGTGTGGTACTTCCAGCCTTCCCAGTCGCTCTCGTCCATGCCGTCCTCCAGGGAGAGTATGGGGTAGGCATCCACCCAGTTCTCCAGGTAGTCGCTGAACTCCTGGGAGGTGAAGGAGCGGTTCTCCGAGACCAGGTGGTACTTGCCGTCGCGGTAGAACTCGGAGCTCGCCGCATCCAGCGCCAGCCAGATGTCCTCGCCCGCCCTGTAGCCCGCCTTCTCGATGGCTTCGAGGATCACCTCGATGGCTTCCACGTTGGAACCGAGGTTGGGCGCAAAGCCGCCCTCGTCACCCACGGTGGTGGCCAGTCCCTTGCCGTGCAGCACCGACTTGAGGGCGTGGAACACCTCGGCACCGTAGCGTACCGCCTCGCGGATGGAGGGTGCGCCGGCGGGCACGATCATGAATTCCTGGATATCCACGCTGTTGTCGGCGTGGGCGCCCCCGTTGATGATGTTCATCATGGGCACGGGCAGCAGCGCCTCGCCCCTGCCCAGGTATTCGTAGAGCGGCGCAGCCTGCTCCTGGGCGGCCGCGTGGGCGGCGGCCAGGGAGACGGCGAGAATGGCGTTGGCGCCGAGCTTCGACTTGTTTTCGGTGCCATCGAGCTCGATCATCCGCTGGTCCAGCCCTTCCTGGTCCGTCACCTCGCGCCCCAGCACGGCCTCGCGAATGGTGGTGCGGACGTTCTCCACCGCCTTGAGCACTCCCTTGCCGCCGTAGCGGCTGGGATCGCCGTCACGCAGTTCCAGCGCCTCGCGCGAACCCGTGGAGGCGCCCGAGGGGGCCACGGCCCGGCCGATGGCGCCATCGGCAGTGAATACATCCGCCTCGACGGTGGGGTTGCCGCGGGAATCGAGGATCTCCCTTGCTCTTACATCGATGATTTCCGACATGGTTGCTCCAGAATTTGGTTGGGTTTTGCTGTTGAATGTTGTCTTGTATCCGCCGCGGATGTTCTGCCGGGTGGCGGGCCTCCTACAGGAGGAACTCGTTTTCGATGAACTCTTGCGCCTTGACCACCCTATCCAGCTCCAGCAGCGTCTCCAGCAGCGCCTCCATGCGGCCCAGGGGCCAGGAGTTGGGACCGTCACTCAGCGCCTGGTCGGGGTTCTCGTGGGTCTCCATGAACAGCCCGGAGACGCCCGCCGCCACCGCCGCCCGCGCCAGCACCGGGACGAATTCACGCTGCCCGCCGGAAACCGTGCCCAGCCCGCCGGGCTGCTGGACCGAGTGTGTGGCGTCGAAGACCACCGGGCAGCCGGTGCCGCGCATGATGGCCAGGCCGCGCATGTCCGAGACGAGGGTGTTGTAGCCGAAGGAGACCCCGCGCTCGCACACCATGATCTGCCCGTTGCCGGTGGCGCGTGCCTTTTCCACCACGTTGGCCATGTCCCAGGGCGCCAGGAACTGCCCCTTCTTGATGTTCACCGGCTTGCCCAGGGCGGCCACGCGCTGGATGAAATTGGTCTGCCGGCAGAGGAAGGCGGGCGTCTGCAGCACGTCCACCACCGCGGCCACCTCGTCCAGCGGCGTATCCTCGTGGACGTCGGTGAGCACCGGCACCTGCAACTGGTCTCTCACCGATTCCAGTGCCCTCAGTCCCTCTTCCAGACCGGGACCGCGGAAGCTCTGGTGCGATGAGCGGTTGGCCTTGTCGAAGGAGGATTTGTAGATGAAGGGGATGCCGAGCCGCCCGGTGATCTCCTTCAGCGCACCGGCGGTGTCGAGCGCCGACTGCAGGCTCTCCACCACGCAGGTGCCGGCGATGAGAAAGAGCGGCCGGTCCGGGCCAACCTCGAAACCACAGAGCCTCACGCGCTCGCTTCCCTTTCATCGTGATGCGCGATGGCTGCTTCGACGAAGCCGGTGAAGAGCGGGTGACCGTAGCGCGGCGTGGAGGTGAACTCGGGATGGAACTGGCAGGCGAGGAACCAGGGATGGTCGGGCAGTTCCACGATCTCCACCAGGGTGCCGTCCACGGAGGTACCGCTGATGCGCAGCCCCTTCTCCTGCAGGAGTTCACCGTACTGGTTATTGAACTCGTAGCGGTGGCGATGACGCTCCACGATGCGCTCCTTTCCGTAGAGCTTGCGCGCCAGCGACCCCTCGGCGAGCACGCACTCCTGCCCCCCCAGGCGCATGGTGCCGCCCAGGTCCACATTCTCGTCCCGCTGCACCACCGAGCCGTCCTTCTCGAGCCACTCGGTGATCAGGGCAATGACGGGCGCCGAGGTATCGGGGTCGAACTCGGTACTGTGCGCATCCTTGAGGCCGGCCACGTTGCGCGCGAACTCGATCACCGCCACCTGCATCCCCAGGCAGATGCCCAGGTAGGGAATGCGGTGCTCGCGTGCGTACTGCACCGCGGCGATCTTGCCTTCCACGCCCCGCTCGCCGAAGCCACCGGGTACGAGAATGGCGTCCATCTCTGCCAGCGGAGCCAGGTCACCACCCTCGAACTCCTCGGAGTCGAAGTAGTGGATGTTCACCTTGGCCCTGGTCTGGATGCCCGCATGGGTCAGGGCTTCGTTGAGCGACTTGTAGGATTCGGTGAGATCCACGTACTTGCCCACCATGGCGATGTCCACTTCGTGGGTGGTATGGGTGAGCCCGTCCACCACCTGCTGCCACTCGGTAAGATTCGCCGGTGGTACGTCCAGCCCGAGCTGTTCCACCACGATCTGGTCCAGGTCCTGCTCGTGCAGCAGCAGCGGAATGCGGTAGATGGTATCGGCGTCCACGGCGGAGATGACGGCGCGCTCCTGGACATTGGTGAAAAGCGCGATCTTGCTCCTCTCCCCTTCCGGCAGCGGACGGTCGGCGCGGCACAGCAGCACGTCGGGCTGAATGCCGATGGAACGCAGCTCCTTCACCGAGTGCTGGGTGGGCTTGGTCTTGATCTCTCCCGAAGTCTTTATATAAGGAACCAGCGTGAGGTGCATGAAGAGGGCGTTCTCGTGCCCGAGTTCCACGCCCATCTGACGGATGGCCTCAAGGAACGGCAGGGACTCGATATCTCCCACGGTACCCCCGATCTCCACCATGGCCACGTCGAAATCGTCGGCGCCCAGGCGGATCTTGCGCTTGATCTCGTCGGTGATGTGGGGAATGACCTGCACCGTACCGCCGAGGTAGTCGCCGCGCCGCTCCTTGCGGATGACGCTCTCATACACCTGGCCGCTGGTGAAGTTGTTGTGCTTCCCCATGGTGGTGTTGACGAAGCGCTCGTAGTGTCCCAGGTCGAGATCGGTCTCGGCACCATCCTCAGTGACGAACACCTCGCCGTGCTGGAAGGGGCTCATGGTGCCCGGATCCACGTTGATGTAGGGATCGAGCTTGAGCATGGTGACCTTCAGGCCGCGTGCCTCGAGAAGGGCACCCAGTGAAGCGGATGCGATACCCTTGCCCAGGGAGGAGACCACGCCGCCCGTAATGAATATGTATTTCGTCATCAGACCTTGTCTTGAGGGGGAATTCAGGGGAAACCGGACGGGATGCAACAGTACCAGATGGGTACCTTTCACTCAATGAGCGAAAGGTTCTTTACCGTGCCGAAACCTGCTCCAGGCTGGCAGTTCGGGCAAAACTGGCCTATATTGCCTGTTCGCGCCCGTTTGCGACACCGGGCAGCGAAGCAGAAGAAATAACCACCAATCAGGAATTCGAGGAGTCAGCTTGATGCAGAAAACAGCAAAGATGATCGGTGCCCTTGCCATCGCAGGCATGGCCGCACTCTCCGTATCCACCGCCAGCGCCTGGTGGGGAGGCGGCCCCTGGGGCGACCGGGGTTACAACGACTGGAACAACATGTCCGACTGGCTGGGAGACGGTTCGGGCGATGCCGATTTCGGCATGAACATGAGCGGCCGGGGCGACAGCCGCGCCCGTGGCTACGGCTACAACCGCTATCGGGACTATGGCGGCTACTACCCGCCGCCCTGGGCCTATGGCCCGCCTCGCGGTTACGCTCCTGCCGGTGCAGGCCAGGTGCCCCCGGGCCCGGGCACTCCGGGTGCGCAGGGCCCACGGGGACCCGGCGGCCCGGGTATGAGGGGCGGCGGCCCCCGCGGACCCATGCCTGCGGGCCAGGGACCGCGCGGCTCCGGTCAACCCGGACAGGGTCCCCGTGGTCGCGGTGGCCCCGGCGGCATGAAGGGCAGTGGTCCACGTGGCCCAGGCCAGCCCGGTCAGGGTCCCCGCGGTCGCGGCGGGCCCGGCGGCATGATGGGCAGCGGACCTCATGGCCCAGGCCAGCCCGGCCAGGGTCCCCGCGGTCGCGGTGGTCCCGGCATGATGCGCGGACCCGGCGGCATGCGAGGCGCCCCCCAGGGACCTTCGACGCCCCCGCCGAAGAACTGACCCGGCGCGAAACCCGGACCCCGGCGCCCTCACGGGTGCCGGGGTTTTTTCATGCAAAAAAAACACCTATCTGTTTCTTCGAGTGGAAAAACCTCGAAGATCGTTGATCAAAATCAGAAATGAGGGGAAAATAGACCGCCTCGAAACTTCATTCTGCATGCGTCGGGGAAAACAGCTTGGCACAGAACAAGGTCATCACGCTGGACAAGATCAAGATCGCATGCCAGAACTGCGGGCTTTCCAACATCTGCCTTCCCCTGGGACTGGACAGCGACGACGTGGAGCGGCTGGACTCCATCGTGCAGCGCAACCGGCCGCTGCGGCGCGGCAACTACCTGTTCCAGACCGGTGACACCTTCAAGAGCGTCTACGTGGTCAAGACGGGCACCGTCAAGACCTATACCCAGTGCCCGGACGGCAGCGAACAGGTCATCGGCTTCCACCTGCCGGGCGAGGTCATCGGTCTCGACGGCATCGAGCTGAGAAAGTACATCTGTTCGGCCAAGGCGCTGGAGACCTCGGCCATCTGCGAGATCCCCTTCGGCCAGCTCGAGGAACTCACTGCCACCATCCCCAACCTGCAGCACCAGATGTTCCGTCTCCTCAGCCGGGAAATCAGCAACGACACCAGCCTCATGACCCTGTTGGGCAAGAGCACGGCCGAGGAACGGCTCGCCGCCTTCCTGCTGAGCCTCTCCATCCGCCTCCACAGTCGCGGCTTCTCCGCAACCGAATTCAATCTCAGCATGTCCCGGCAGGAGATCGGATCCTACCTGGGGCTGGCACTGGAGACCGTCAGCCGCCTGTTCACCCATTTCCAGGAAGAGAAGATTCTCAAGGTCAACCGGAAGTACGTCGAGATCCTGGACCTGGAGAAACTCTACAATCTCCTCTCCCAGCAGACCGTCTGCCTGGAGAAGCTTCGCGCCCCCTGAGCGCCATCATGTCTGCGCGACACATCCCCATCGTCATCTGCCAGAACTGCGCGCTCTACAACACGGCCCGCGTACTGGGACTGGAGTCGCCCGACTGCAGTACGCTGGACCAGGTGGTGATCCGCAATCACCCCATCGACCGCGGCCAGCGGCTCTTCTCCGCCGGCGACCCCGTCCGCTACCTCTACCTGGTCCACTCGGGTTCCTGCATCAGCTACCAGGCGGGCGAACCCCCCAAGGTGATGAGTTTCTACCTGCCGGGGGAGATCGTCGGCATCGAGGACATCGGCGAATCGCACCACAGCCACACCGCGGTGGCGCTGGAAAACGGCTCCCTGTGCCAGCTCGATTTCACCCACCTCGACGCCTCCCTCTCGCCGGAGGAGCTGATCAGGGTGCAGCGCTACCTGCTCCAGGCTGCTGCGCTCCACGCCCGCCAGCTCCAGCAGGAGCGCCTCGTCACCGGCCTGCCCTCGGCGGAACAGCGCGTTGCCGCTTTCCTGCTCAACCTCGGCCAGCGCTTCCAGGCACATGGTCTGCCGGCACTCGCCTACCGGCTTCCCATGTCCCGCGAAGAGATCGCCGACTACCTCGGCCTGGCCCCCGAGACCGTGATCCGCATCCTCAAGAAGCTCGGTTCGCGCGGCCTGGTCTCCATACGCACCCGCCAGGTGGAAATCCTGCCCCCCCCGGCACTGGAGCGGCTCTCCGCCGCCTGACCGGCATCGCTTGCGGAAAACCCTCCCGGATCCAGGGCTTGCGGGCAAAACCTCACCTGGAGGCGAAACCGTGTAGCCGGATTCCAAGCTGACAAACGTCAATTAAGCCGGGAAAAACTGATTTTTCTCATATAACGATTTTCCAATCTTTGTATAATTCCCCGTCGGGAACTATTTGCCTTGGAGCAAGCCATCGCCTCCCTTTTGTGCGGGGTGATGGGTTGTTTTCAACAGCTTAAAGCCCCGCCTAGCAAAATTTTTGGGTTGTTTTTTCGAAATCTTGGGAGGTTTTCGTGGAAGAAACAAAATATAACTTCGACGTCGTCCGATGGTTTACCATCATGGCGGTCGTCTACCTAGTGGTGGGAACCCTGGTGGGTACCTACATAGCCTCGGAACTGGCCTGGCCGTTCCTCAACTTCGACATCGCCGAAATCACCTTCGGACGACTGCGCCCCCTGCACACCAACGCGGTGATCTTCGCATTCGGTGGCTGCACGCTCTTCGGTACCGCGTTCTACATGGTGCAGCGGACCGGAAACACATCCCTGTGGAGCCCGAAAATGGCCTGGTTCACCTTCTGGGGCTGGAACCTGATCATCGTGGCGGCCGTCATCACCCTGCCGCTGGGCATCACCCAGTCCAAGGAGTACGCCGAGCTGGAATGGCCCATCGACCTGGCCATCGCTGTGGTCTGGCTCTCCTGGGGCCTGAACTTCATCATGACCATCGCCAAGCGCAAGACCAGCCACATCTACGTGGCCAACTGGTTCTACATGGGCATGTTCGTCATGATCACCTACCTGCACGTGGTGAACAGCCTGGCCATCCCCGTGGGCATGTGGAAGTCCTACTCCATCTTCTCCGGGGTGCAGGACGCCATGATCCAGTGGTGGTGGGGCCACAACGCGGTGGGCTTCTACCTGACCGCCGGCTTCCTCGGCATCATGTACTACTTCGTTCCCAAGCAGGCCAACCGCCCGGTATTCTCCTACCGCCTGTCGGTTCTGCACTTCTGGGCGCTGATGTTCGGCTATGTCTGGCTGGGTGCGCACCACCTGCAGTACACCGCGCTGCCTGACTGGACCGGTTCCCTGGGTGCCGCCGTCTCCCTGGCCATGATCATCCCCTCCTGGGGTGGTGCCATCAACGGCATGATGACCCTCTCCGGCGCCTGGGACAAGCTGCGCACCGACTACATCCTGCGCTTCATGATCATGTCCCTGGCCTTCTACGCCATGTCCACCTTCGAAGGCCCGGTGATGTCCTCCAAGACCGTGAACGCACTGTCGCACTACACCGACTGGACCGTGGGTCACGTTCACTCCGGCGCCCTGGGCTGGGTCGCCATGGTTTCCGCAGGTGCGCTCTATCACCTGGTCGAGCGGCTCTGGAACACCAAGATGTACTCGCCGGCACTGGTGAACATCCACTTCTGGACCTCCACCATCGGCACGGTTGTCTACATCACTGCCATGTGGGTCTCCGGCATCATGCAGGGCCTGATGTGGCGTGACTACGACGAGTTCGGCACCCTCACCTACACCTTCGCCGAATCCGTTGCGGCCATGCACCCCTACTACGCCATGCGCGCCATCGGCGGCATGATCTTCTGGACGGGTGGTGCCATCATGCTCTTCAACGTCATCATGACCATTCGCCAGGCCTCGGCCCAGCGCAGCACTGCCGCTGCCACTGCCAGCGCCTAACGGATAACAGGAGAAACAGACAATGGCTGACAAGATCTATTCAACCAAACTGCAGGACACGGCGGAGCGCAACGTCTTCGTCATGTTCGTGATGCTCCTGGTCCTGCTCTCCGTGGGTGGCCTGGTGGAGATCGTCCCGCTCTTCTACCTGGACGACACCATGGAGCACAGCAGGCATCCCGAGATCGTGTGGCAGCACGATGTGGCCCTCAAGGACCGCAAGCCCCTGAGCGCCTGGAAGACCGGCGACGGCGTCCGTCCCTATACTGCCCTGGAGCAGGCGGGCCGCGATGTCTACGTACGGGAGGGTTGCTATCTGTGCCACTCCCAGATGGTGCGTCCGTTCCGCGACGAGAAGGAGCGTTACGGCCACTACTCGCTGGCCTCCGAGTCGATGTATGACCATCCCTTCCAGTGGGGCTCCAAGCGTACCGGTCCCGACCTGGCACGGGTGGGCGGCAAGTACTCCAACGAGTGGCACTTCCAGCACCTGATGGCCCCACGCAGCGTGGTTCCCGAGTCGGTAATGCCCAATTACCCGTGGCTGGCCGAGAACACCGTGGACGGTGAAGCACTCAAGGCCCACATGGAGGGTCTGCGCATGATCGGTGTTCCCTATACCGATGCCGACATCGCAGAAGCCGCCAAGGTGGACGGTGTCCGCGAAGTGGATGCGGTCATCGCCTACCTGCAGGTGCTGGGCACCATGGTGAACCTCAAAGACGACGTGAACTATCGTGAGTAGCCTCCGCGAGTATTTCCACACCGACTGGTCGGCGATGACCCTGCACGACTGGCTCGGCCTGATCATCACTGTCGGGGCCTTCCTGGCCATGGTGTGGATCTACAGCTATGTCTTCAATCCGAAGAACAAGGAGCGACTCGAATCACAACGTCATATTCCCTTTGAAGAAGAGAATACCGACTCGGAGAAAGAAAAATGAGTGATGAAAAGACCAACCCTCACGGTCAGACCACGGGGCACGTCTGGGACGATACCCTGGCGGAACTGACCAACCCGCCACCCAAGTGGTGGATGCTCGGGCTGCACGCCAGCTGGATCCTGGTGGTGCTCTATACCCTGTACTACCCCTCCTGGCCGCTGGTGAACAGCTACTTCAAGGGGCTCGCGGGCTGGAGTTCCATCAAGGAGTACAAGGAGGACCTCCAGGAAGTGGAGGCCATTCGCGCACCCTACGAGGAGAAGATCGCCAAGCTGGATGCCAAAGCCATCCTCGCCGATCCCGAGCTGAAGGAGTACGTGAACCGTTCGGCCAAGGTGCTCTTCGGTGACAACTGCGCCGCCTGCCACGGCTCCGGCGGCCAGGGCAACCCGGGCTTCCCTTCGCTGGTGGACGACGACTGGCTCTACGGCAGCACCATCGAGGCCATCATGCAGTCCATCACCAACGGTCGCAAGGGCATGATGCCGAAGATGGGTGGCCAGCAGCTCACCCCGGAAGAGATCGACAGCCTGGCCAAGTCGATCTACGAGGGCAAGGTGATCGAGAACCCGCTCTACATGTCCAAGGGCTGCGTGGGCTGTCACGGCCCGGACGGCAAGGGGATGCAGGCACTGGGCTCTGCCAACCTCACCGACAAGATCTGGCGCTTCAGGGCCGAGGATCAGCTCGCCAGCATCAAGTACACCATCACGCATGGTGTCAACGATCCCACGGATCCCAAGACCCGCAAGGCGGAAATGCCTGCCTGGAAGGGTCGCCTGAGCGAAACCCAGATCAAGAAACTGGCTGTCTACGTCCACGAACTGGGCGGCGGACAGTAACAGCGGCTGACCTGCGGGAGCTTTCCACGGCTCCCGCAGTCATTCAAGAAGATAGGGAGGGATTATCATGACAGACTGGGTTGCCATCGCATCCTACCTTTCGGTAGCCGTCGCAGTGGTGATAGTCGTCTATCTCGTCATCAAGGTGAAGAAGCTGATGAACGAGACCCATTCCGACGACTGAACCGGATCCATCAACTGCATGACCGAAGGGGGCTCACGCCCCCTTTTCTTTTACCGCGTGAATTGTGCTTTATTGTGAAATATCAGTGACTTTCCTGTTGCAGGATGGCAGCATTCCACTCCCAAATTGATGTATCATTGAACGCTTGTTCTCGAGGCCGCCCGCAATCGGATGCCTCTTGAAAGACCAGGAGACGACAGTGAGCGAAACACCCGATTCCACCGCACCCCGGTACGAGGACGACATCTACGAGGAGGCGGCCAACTGGCACGTCAACACGGGTGAGGAGAAGATCCACGCCAAGCGGGTAACCGGGAAGTGGCGCAAGATCAAGTGGATCACGCACAGTATCTGGCTGATTCTCTTCATTGGCCCCTACATCCGCTGGAACGGCCGCCAGGCGGTGCTGTTCGACATTCCCAACCGGCAGTTCCACATCTTCGACATCACCATCCTGCCCCAGGACGTGTGGATGCTGGCGCTGGTGCTGCTCTTCTTTGCCATGCTGCTGGCGGCAGTGACCTCCATCGCCGGGCGCGTCTATTGCGGTTTCTTCTGCTTCCAGACCGCCTGGACCGATGTCTTCACATGGCTCGAGGAGAAGATCGAGGGACCGCCGGCCAAGCGGCGCAAGCTGGAGGAAGGCCCCTGGAACTCGGAGAAGGCGCGCAAGTTGGGACTCAAGTGGTTCATCTGGTTCCTCATCTCGGTGCTCACCGGCATCAGCTTCGTGGCCTGGTTCACCGATGCCTACCAGCTCTGGCACGACCTCCTCACCGGCCAGGCGAGCACCACCGCCTATGGCGTCATTGCCCTCTTCACCGCGGGCACCATGGTGCTCGCAGGAAAACTGCGCGAGCAGGCCTGCTTCTGGCTCTGCCCCTATGCCCGTATCCAGGGCGTGATGTACGACAAGGAGACCATTCTCCCCACCTACGATTTCAACCGCGGCGAGCCGAGGGGACGCCTGAAGAAGGGCAAGGTCCCCGAGGGCCAGGGCGATTGCATCGACTGTAAGCAGTGCGTGGCCGTCTGCCCCACTGGCATCGACATCCGCATGGGCCAGCAGGAGGGGTGCATCACCTGCTCTCTCTGCATCGACGCCTGCGACGCGGTGATGGAGAAGATCGGCAAGCCCAAGGGACTGATCCGCTACGCCTCCCTCGACGAAATGGAGGGCAAACACCAGCTGCCACTGTGGAAGCGTCCCCGGCCGCTGATCTACATCACCATCCTCACCCTGGCACTGGGCGGAATCTTCTACGGAATCACCCATCTCGGCACCATCGAGCTTAAAGTGCTCCACGAACGGGCACCGTTATACGTGCAGCTCAGCGACGGCTCGATCCAGAACAAGTACCGCATCAAGATACTGAACAAGACGGACAAGGATTTTCATGTGAAAATGAGCGCCGAGGGCATAGCGGGAATGGAGCTCAAGGGCGCCGAGAAACCGCTCTTCGCCCGCAAGGGCAGCGACAGCTCCTACACGCTCTACATCAAGGCCCCTGCGGATGCCATCAAGGCGGAGCGGACGCCCATCATCTTCAAGGCGGTCGGCATCGAAGATCCCACGCAACAGGCCACCTACGAGAGTATGTTCTTCGCTCCCAGGTAGGCGAGGTGACCCTTAGATGACAGAGACGATGCAGAAATCCAAGCCGAGAATTTCACAGGAGAACAAGGAAGCCTTCCGCAATCCCTGGGTACTGGGCTGGATAGCGGCCATCACGCTGGTGTTGCTGGTCAACGTGGCCTTCATCGTCACCGCCATCGTGACCAACCCCGGCCTGGTGGACAAGAACTACTACGAGAAGGGACGCGACCTGGAACGGGAGTTCATCACCCTGCAGGAAACCCGCAACCGGCTCGGCTGGCAGATGAAGCTGGAAGCGGTGAGCAGGCCCGTGATCGACCAGCCCGCACGCTACACTTTCAGCGTAGTGGACAAGGCAGGTGTTCCCGTGGACGGGGACCATGCCGTGTTGCGCGCCTATCGGCCCAGTGATGCCGCTTCCGACTTCGAGATGGAGATGCAGGAGATCGCACCCGGCATCTACAGCGCCGAGCTCACCTTCCCACTGAAGGGGATCTGGGATCTCATCGCCATCCTGCACAGGGGCGAAGATGCACTGAAGGTCAGCCGGCGCATCAGTGTACAGGCTCAGTGACAGGGAACCATTCGGCGGAAGGTTGCTTTCACTGTGGCCTTCCGCTTCCTGAAGGGGAAACGTTCAGCAGCACCGTCGACGGCGAGCCGCGGAAGTTCTGCTGCTTCGGCTGCCAGTCGGTCTGCGAAGCCATCTATGCCGCCGGCATGGAAGGCTTCTACGAGCGTACTCCCGAAGGCACCCTCCTCGCTCCCCCACCGGAACCCCCAGCCGACCTCCAGCTCTACGACATGGAGGAGGTGCAGGCCGAGTTCGTCCATGAGTCCGGCCAGGAACGGGAGATCAACCTGCTGGTGGAAGGCATCCACTGCGCCGCCTGCATCTGGCTCATCGAGCAGTCGCTGAACCGGCTGCCCGGTGTTCTCTCGGCGCGGGTCAACCTCTCGGCCAAACGGCTGCTGGTGCGTTGGGACAACAGTCGCATCAGGCTGTCGGAGATCCTCGAACGGCTCTCGCGTATCGGCTATGCCGCCGTACCCTTCGATCCCGAAACCGCCGAAGGCACGCTGAAGAAACAGAACCGGGCACTGCTGTTCCGTATCGTCTTCGCCGGGTTCGCCATGATGAACCTGCTGTGGATCTCCATCGCCCTCTACTCCGGTGCCGACAAGGGGGAATTCCGCAGCCTCTTCCACTGGGTGGGCTTCCTCCTCGCCACCCCCACCCTCTTCTACTCCGGCTGGCCCTTCCTGCGCGGCACCTGGACCTCCCTGCGCACCGGACACCTCGGCATGGACCTGCCCATCGCCCTCGGCGCCACCGTCACCTGGGCCTACTCCAGCTGGGTGACCTTTACCGGCGCCCCCAACCACGAGGTCTATTTCGACACCGTGGTGAACTTCATCTTCGTCATCCTGGTGGGTAGACACCTGGAGGCGATCTCCAAGCGCCACGCCGTGGCCGCCACCCAGCGCCTCCTCGACCTCCAGCCACGGGTGGCCACCCTGCTCGATGACGAGGGCGAGAGAATCGTCCCCATCCGCCGTATCCGGCCCGGGCAGAAGGTGCTGGTGAAGCCCGGCGCCAAGATTCCCGTGGACGGCATCATCGTCGAGGGCTCGGGTACCGTGGACGAAGCCATGCTCAGCGGTGAATCCAGACCGGTGGAGAAGCACCTGGGCGACCCGGTATCCGCCGGAACGGTGAACGGCAACGGCGCCCTGGTGGTGGAAGTCACCGGAACCCTGCGGGACACGGCCCTGGGGCGCATCATCCAGCTGGTGGAGGAGGCCCAGAGTTCCAAGGCACCCATCCAGTGCACCGCCGACCGCATCGTGCCCTGGTTCGTGGTGGCCACGCTCACCCTGGCCACCGCCACCTTCTTCATCTGGTTCCACAGGGACATCGAGCTGGCGCTCATGGCCGCCACCTCGGTACTCATCATCACCTGTCCCTGCGCTTTCGGCCTGGCGACGCCCATGGCCATCGCCGTGGCCTCGGGCCAGGGTGCCCGCCACGGCATCCTGATCAAGAACGGCGCCGTGCTGGAGACGCTCGCCGCCATCGACCACTTCGTCTTCGACAAGACCGGAACCCTCACCCGGGGGGAGATGGAGCTGGTCGAGCTGCGCAACAAAAGCCGACTGCCGGACGAGCGTCTGCTGGCGCTTGCCGCCGCCGCAGAGCAGCGCTCCGAGCACAGCATCGCGCAGGCCATCGTGGAGGCTGGCCAGAAGCACCTCCCGCAGCCGAACCGGCACGCCATCGAGGCCTTCGAGGCACACCCCGGCAAGGGCATACGTGCCCGCATCGACGATCATCGGCTGCTCCTGGGTACCCTGAACTGGCTGCGGGAACGGGACATCCCCATCGACCCGGAACTGGCCGCCCGGGGCGAGGAGCTGGAACACGAAGCGGTCACCGTGGTGCACCTGGCACTGGATGGCCGGCACCTCGCCCTGCTGGGCATCGCCGACCGGCTGCGCGATGACGCGCCCGCGCTCATCGAACGCCTGCGCACCGCCGGCATGCGCCTCACGCTGCTCTCCGGCGACCGTCGCACCACCGCCGAGGCGGTGGCCCGGCAGCTCGGCGGCATGGAGGTGATCGCCGAGGTCCTGCCGGATCAGAAGGACCAAGTGATCCGGGAACTCCAGGCCGGCGGCCATAAGGTGGCCATGGTGGGCGACGGCATCAACGATGCGCCGGCCCTGATCCGGACCGACGTGGGCATCGCCATCGGCTCGGGCACCGACGTCTCCGTGGAGAGCGCCGACATCGTGCTCATGGGAGACGAGCTGAACAAGACCCACCTGGCCAGCGAGCTGTCACGCCGCACCATCCGCACCATCCGCCAGAACATCGGCCTCTCCATCCTCTATAATGTGATCATGGTGCCACTGGCCATGGCGGCGATGATCACCCCCCTGGTGGCAGCCATCTCCATGCCCATCAGTTCACTGCTGGTCATCGGCAACGCGGCCCGCATCCGCACCCTGTTCAAAGGCGAATAGCGATGGAAGTCATCTACACCCTCATTCCCGGCATGATCTTCTTTGGCCTGGTCTTCGTCGCCATTCTCTTCTGGGCCATCAGGAAGGGGCAGTACGACGATCTGGAGGGAGATGCTCACCGCATCCTGCTGGACGAGGACGAAGCACCGAAGGATCAGGAAGAGACGCGCCCCGGTGAGCGGAAGAAGCGCGTGGGGCTCAACTACCCGGACGCGGATTAGTTCGATGTTCGCGGCCGGGAGACCGCTCCTACATGGGGGATGATGTAGGAGCGGCGTCCCCGCCGCGAATGCCAAAGGGTTCGTACGCAAACCGTGGTTACAGACCGATCTTCCAGGGTCAGGGGCGTGGCCCAGCAGCGCTGTCTCTCTACTCCAGCCTGCGGATGCGGTCAGCGGTTCCGCGACGGTGGAGCTTCGGCGGAAGCCTTTTCAAGCGGCGCCATCAGCCTGTCGAACGCCCTTGGCGGCACGTACTGCAAGACCTCCTTCGCTTCCCTGCCCAGTACAATGTCCAGCCCCTTGTCCGGATAGAGCCAGTGGACGACCTTCCCCTCCGCCTCGGTGATCCTGCGGGAAGGCTCCCCGAAGCGGCCGCGCACGGTCTCTTCGTCGAGATCAATGCCCGGCAGGTAGGTGATCGCCACCACCGGCGTGTGGCGCGCCAGCAGCAGGTCGGGATCGGAGAGTGTCACCTTGCGCTTGCCCTGGGCAAGGGTGGAGATACGCGCACCACGGTCGAAGATCTGCTGCAGCTGCTCCGGTGTGAAACCGAGGGTGGCCACCATCTTGGCCTTGAGTCCATCGAGGGTCACCGTGTTGAAGTACCCTTCCACCACCTTCTCGCCGGCATCGGTGGCGAAGAGGCTCACTTCCGCCTGCTCCTGGAGCAGTTGCTCCATCTCCCCCAGGGTGCTCTTCCCGAGCGTAACGCCGAATACGCGGGCACTTCCATCGGGCAACACCTCGATCTGCCAGGGCAGGTAACGTGGTGGCTCGGGTGGTCGGCCTCCAGGCAGCATGACGGCCAGGATCACGGCAGCGATGCTCACGAGCAGCACCGGCCAGAAGACGTTCCTTCCCACGCTGGTCAGTCCCCGGGAATGGGAGGCGGCGGGGCCATGGCCACGTACTCGGCCGGCGGTGGATATTTCTTCACCAGCCAGTCCGGCACGTCACCCGTGTTTGCCTTGTGCACCGCATCCGACTCCATGATGATCAGCACCAGTACCGAGAACAGAGTAGGCAGCATCACCATGCCCCCGATGGCGTAGTGCCCCGGGCGCAGGTCGTTGATGTTGCCGCCCACGCTGGCCAGGATGGCGACGATTCCCAGCGCCATGAGCACGATCATGCCGATGAAGAACTGGCTGCGCCGGGCGCACAGCTGCCAGTGACAGAAGACGTACCAGGAATCCCGGCCCTTCGAGATCCGGGCACGCCACACCAGGTAGGTCAGGATGGCGATGGAAATGGCCGGCACGATGAGCAGCAGCCAGGGCTCCTGCTTGGCCATGCCCAGCAGGCCCACGAAGATCAGGATGTGGTTGGTGATGAGGTTGATGAGAAAGAATTCATGGGGATGACGGGCACCCTTGCGCTCCTCCTCGGAAATGTTTTCGAACTTCATGGGAGCGTCTTCCTATTTGCGGTATTCACGCAGGTAGTGGTTCTCGAAGAGACGCTTGGCCCAGTGAAACCCGACGAAAGGCGGTGTGACGATGTTACGTTTCTCGGTGCGGTAGACCATCATGCCGGTATCGTAACTGTCGATGATGCAGACCAGTTCCGACTTGAAGGTCTGCTGCGGTTCCCTGCCGTCCAGCTCGGCAAGCAGGTTGGCCGCCGCCGCCTCGGCCTGCAGGTCGGCCATGTGCGCCTGCTTGGGCATCCAGCCGGGACCGGGGTAGCTTCCGGAATCGCCGGCCACGTAGACGCGCTCCTGGCCCTCCACCTGGCACAGCGCATTGGCCTTGAGCAGGCCGCCCTCGGAACGGGGCAGGTCGGTGTTGTCGAACCACTGGTTGCCGGTCATGCCCGGCATGAAGATGATCAGGTCGGCCTCGAACTCGCCTCCCTCGGTCTTCACCCTGTCGGCCTCGAAGCCCTTCAGCTTGTGTCCCAGGTGGGTCTCGATGCCACGCTTGGCCATGGTGGAGAGAATCCCCTTCACCGCTTTTTCGCCCAGGCGCTGGCCCGGTTTCTCCGCCGGGGTGAAGAAGACCAGCTTGAACCGGTCCCGCTGCCCCTTCCTGCGCAGCCAGCGGTCGATGCCGAACAGGAACTCGAACATGGGGCCGCCGCGCATGGCCGAAGGCTCCTTGGGGTTGCCGCTGAAGCCGAAGGCGATGGTGCCGCTCTCCATGGCATGCAGGCGTTCCCGGATTCTTTCTGCAGCGGGAATCCCCTCGCAGGGCGTGATGGCGTTCTCGATACCCGGCAGCTTCTTGATGAAGCGCCCCCCGCTGGCGATGATGAGCCCGTCGTTCTCCACCTCGCCACTGTCGGTGACCACCACGCGCCCGCCCTCGCGCAGGCCGGTAACGCTGGCCGGGTGGAAATCCACCTTCATGCGTCTGAAGAAACTCTCCAGCGGAATACGCAGGTCGTCGCCGGTGCGCAGGTCGGTAGGAATCCAGATCAGGCCCGGCAGGTAGATGAATTCCGCCTTCGGGGCAATGAGATCGATATGCAGGTCTGCATCCTGGGCACGTAGCTTCCGCACTGCGGTGAGTGCACCGAAGCCGGCGCCGATGACGGTGATTCTTTTCATTTTTCCGAGGAGTTCCGAAACCGGGTTGAAGAAAACGCCGGCTCAATCACAGAGTCGGAGATTCGCTGGGTAACCCGGTTATTCTATCGTTTACACTGCAAAAATATACCTTGGATTCAACTCGTAAGTGCAACTCGATCTAGAGCGGGAGGGTAAGCTGCGGTAGCATCACGGCTTACTCAATCCACCAAGAGAGAGGAGCACGATGAGAGGCTACACGCAGCTTACCCGAGATGAACGATACCAGATCTATGCG